>NZ_JASOER010000002.1:0-150786 GCF_030212665.1 Pauljensenia sp. UMB9872
GACACCGCCTACAACCACTCACTCGGCATCCGAAAAGGCCAACTCTAATCCCGACACGCCAACAAAAACACACATTTTGTCGTTTAACCCGATATTCCTCACACACGAGGCCGCCCGCAATCCGATGACCATCTCACCCGGGGGCGGAGCCGATCAGCCTCGTGAATCAGGAGGCGGTCACGAACAACTCAAACCGTTGGCCGGAACTGTCCCATCGACCAAGTAACCTTCGACCGCGCCGATCACGCACTCGCTCGCTGATTTCGAATAGGCGGTGTGCGACCAGCCTTCAACCGAGACCAGCACACCGGACTCCAACTGAGCCGCCAAGTTCTGCGCCATCACATACGGAGTCGCAGGATCATGCGTCGTCCCCACCACAACAATTGGCTGGGCACCCTTCGCACTCACCGGATGGCGAGCCGCATGATCAGTCGGCCAGGCACTCAGAGCGGCCGACGCGTACCCCGCATCCGTGCCGAAGATCGGGAGCGTATCAGCCAGTTTCTCAGCGGCCTGCGCCCACTCTTCAGGGTTGCCAACCGGCTCATAATCAGCGTTATTCACCGCGATCAGCGCATCCATCGAATTCGACGCGAACGTGCCATCATCCTGGCGCTCACTGGACAAGTCCGCGATATACAGCAACTGCGAACCGTCACTGTCCTCTACTGCCTGGCGCACCGCCCCGGTGAGGACAGAATACGAATCGGACGAATACAAGCCCGTAATAATTCCCGTCACCGCCAGATTCCGCGTCAACGGACGGTGAGGATCCGAAGTCTCAAGTGGCTGATCTGTGACAGCATCAAGGAAGGCCACAAGATCAGCGACCGCGTCATCAACGCTTCCACTAAACGGGCAATTCTTCCCCGCAACACATTCTTCAAGCCAGTGGCGCGCGGACGCTTCAAAACCTTTCATCTGAAGATCCGACACCTGGTTGATATCCATCGCTGGATCAATCGCACCATCAAGAACGAAACGCCCCACCTTGTCAGCGAACATATCGGCGTAGAGCGCCCCAACGAACGTGCCGTAGGAATACCCAAGGTAGTTCAGCTTCTCTTGACCAAGAATCGCGCGAACCATGTCGAAATCCTTCGCCACGGACACCGTATCGATGTGCTTGTAGACGTTCCCGGACAGTTGCTGGCACCCCTCGGCGATCTTGGCGCTCAGCTCTTCGGCTTGCGCGATGATCTCAGCGGGATCCATATCGCGACCGGAGACGCCTCCGCCAGCAGTCCCACCTTCACCCAATGTGCCATTCGTCGCGTAGGCATCACGCTGGGCATCCGTCATACAGATCGCGGGGGACGAGGCACCAACGCCACGAGGATCCAGAGCAACGATGTCATACATCTTCACAACCGCATCGCCCAAACCACTCTCTACTTGGCCGACCAGCGACGACACGGCAGCACCACCTGGACCGCCAAGATTGTAGAAAAGTGCCGGAGCATCCTCGACCCCACTGCGATGCACTGCGATTGACAGTGTAATTTGCTCGCCCGAGGGCTCGTCCCAGTCCAGTGGCGCGTACAGCGTTGCACACTGATAGTTCTGCGGATCGGAAGGAGGCACCGACGAACCGTCGGAAATCTGTTGTGTCGAGCAATCGCCCCAATTGATTGTCTGACGATAGAAATCATCGATCGATGTGCCCGAAACGGCGTTCGGTTCGGAGGGGCGGATGGAGCTCTCGGAATAGCGGAAGCTGTTAATCAGGAACATTGCCGCGTTCACGATGAACGGCAACAGCAAGACAACGACAGCAACAACTGCGACAATCGCTATTCGACGCTTCGACTTCACAATCATAGGACAAGGATATGGGAGTCCTCGTCGAAGTCCGTGCTTGGGCTGTCGTTAAGCCTGGGGACGAAGTGATACTGCCATCGCTTCGAGCACAAGAAGCGCCTGTCCGTTCGACATAAGACGCTTGCGGGCTTCTTCAATTGCGGCAACGCGACCCATTGTCTGACGAGGCGTCGAATCGGACGCCAGTTCGTGAACCACATCTTCAAGATCAGTGTTCACCAGCTGTTGACCGGTCCCCAACTGCACCATCAGCACATCGCGATAGATCGCGAGCAAATCAACGAGCGCACGATCTAAGGCATCGGTCAGAGCACGCTTGGAACGACGCTTCTGATCGTCTTCCAATTGTTTGAGCATCACTCTTTGCTGACGGTCAGGTCGCTCAAATTCGTCCATGCCGAGCTGACGAAGCAAAGCTGCTTTCTCGCGCGCGTTTCGTTCAAGAGTCTGCGCATCAGCTTGCGCCTGCGCTGTCTTCAAAAGACCCTCGGCAGCGAAAACTGCTTCTCCCACGGAGCGAACACGAACCGGTGCGGTCATAATCTGACGACGGCGCTCACGCATTTCCGGGTCTTTCGCCAGCGCTCTCGCCAACCCGATATGCGACTGGGCTGTGCGGGCAGCGCTGATCGCGGTTTGCCGGTCTGCCACGCCTTCACTGACAAGTAGGTCAGCGACCGCTTCCACGGATGGAATACGGAGCCCAAGGTGACGGCAACGCGAACGAATCGTCGTAATCATATCTTCTGGGCTAGGAGCACACAGGAGCCAGACGGTGCGAGCGGGCGGTTCTTCAATGGCTTTCAGTAGCGCGTTCGCGCCGGCTTCAGTCAGACGATCCGCATCTTCAACGATGATGACGCGCCAACGACCCTGCGAAGGTGCTGACTGAGCTTGGAGGACCAGAGAACGCGCGGTATCAACAGAGATGACGCTGGCTTCTGTGGCCACAAGGTGCACGTCGGCATTCGATCCGTTCATCGTTGTTATGCAGCCTGGGCAGTGTCCTGCACCCATGTCGGCTTCGGTGCATTGGAGGGCTGCCGCGAATGCCCTGGCAGCAACCGAACGACCCGAACCAGGCGGTCCGGTAATCAGCCACGCGTGACTCATCGCGCGAGAAATGTCATCGCCGGCCGAATCGATATCGTAATCGGAGGGGTCGGCTGAAGTGCGATCCGCCTGGGAGGGATCAACAGACGCGTGCGCGTGTTCCCCATCGACGAGGCCACGCGCACCTAGCGCAGCGCCTCGAAGAATCTCGACGGCAACTTCTTGGCCGACGAGTTCATCCCAGACGTGTGCTCCACGGAGCGCCATTAGGCTTTATCTTCTTCTGCGGATGGCCACAGGGGTGCCTGTCCTGCGAGGATTCCAAGCATTGACTTCTTCTTGGATGACTTCGAAGCCTTAGCGCCGGACTTTGTCTTGGCTTTCGGCGCCGAGTGCGACGCCACCTTCGCGTTATCCGTGGTCAACGGTTCGGCAGATTTGTCGACCGATCGAGAAGGTTGATCGACGACGGTTTCATCGTCCACGTGTTGAACAACGCCAGAGCCGAAGCGTTCTTCAAGAACACCACGGATTTCGGAGAAGACTTCGTCGGGGGTGCCAACGCCGTCGATCACGATAATGCGTTCAGGTTCAGCATCGGCCAAACGCAGGTATTCATGGCGGACGCGCTCATGGAAGTCCATGGATTCGCGTTCCATGCGGTCGGGAGCGTCCGTGCGACGACGGGCCCCCACCTCTGGAGGCAGGTCGAGCAGGAAGGTCAGGGTCGGATCGAGGGTCTGGGTTGCCCACATGGACAGGGAACGAATTTCGTCAACACCAAGCGATCGAGCAGCCCCTTGGTATGCGAGTGACGAATCGATATAGCGATCAGCCAATACGACCTCACCGGCTGCAAGAGCTGGACGGATCAGGGTAGCAACGTGGTAAGCGCGATCCGCTGCATACAGCAGGGCTTCGGTCTGAGGATCGATGTCTTCGGGACCGTTTTGAACCATCTGACGGATCTGAACGCCAAGCTCGGTACCGCCGGGCTCACGGGTGACCTTGACGGTACGACCACGCTCGATAAACCAGTCACGAACGCGCTGGATCTGCGTTGATTTTCCAGCTCCGTCGCCACCTTCGAAGGTGATAAACACACCCTCAGCGCCCATCCCCATACTCCCGTCTACCGTCATGCTTTCAATCGTCGCATGACCTTCCCTGTTTTGGAACGAAGACATGTGTTCGTCGTGTGCACGTCAGTGCAGGCCTCGGTGTTCAGTTCCTGCCGATGCGCACAGGCCACTATTTCGTTGTCTTCTTTGCAGCAGTCTTCTTTGTTGTTGTCTTACGTGTCGTGGTCTTCTTTGCGCTCGGCTTCTTCGCGGTTGCACGACCTCGCTTCGGAGCTGGCCCCTTTGCACGCTTATCGGCAAGCAGCATGAAGGCACGTTCTTCGGTCAGGTCTTCGACGCTTTCTGCACGAGGCACCGTCACGTTCGTTTCACCGTCTGTCACGTACGGACCGAAACGACCGTCCTTCACCGTGACCTTCTTACCGGACACCGGGTCTTCACCGAACTCGCGAAGCGGTGGCTTTGCAGCGCCTCGACCGCGAACCTTCGGCTGAGCGTAGATCGCAAGAGCCTCGTCCAGCGTGATCGTGAACAACTGTTCTTCCGACGCCAGCGTGCGCGAGTCGCTCCCCTTCTTCAGGTACGGACCATAGCGACCGTTCTGAGCGGTAATCACTTCCTGCGTTTCCGGATCAACACCGACCTCGCGCGGAAGCGAAAGCAGTTGGAGGGCCTGTTCAAGGGTCACCGTCGACAGGTTCATGCTCTTAAACAGCGATGCGGTTCGAGGCTTCGGTGCAACCTTCTTGCGCCCCCGTGTAGTCGCGGCTTCTGTTTCTTCCGGTTCGGGAAGAATCTCGGTGATGTAGGGGCCGAAACGACCGTTTTTTGCCACCAGCGTGTGACCGGTTTGCGGATCAACACCCAGCTCGCGACCATCATCTGCAGCAAGAGCGAACAGTTCGGAGATTTTTTCGGCGTTGACCTCGTCGGGAGCAACGTCTTCGGGCAGATTGGCGCGCGTGCCATCAGCCTTTTCAAGGTACGGGCCATAGCGACCCACGCGAACAACCACGTCATCACCAACAGGCTGCGAGTTCACGGCGCGAGCATCGATATCGTCGCCGAGTGATTCGACCTGATACTTCAAGCCGTCTTCATCGCCCTTGCCATTTTCACCCAGGTAAAAATCGGTGAGGAAGTCAGCACCCTTTTCTTCACCGGTAGCGATGCGGTCAAGATCCGTTTCCATAGACGCGGTGAAGTCGTAGTCAACCAGTCCAGGCAGGCTCTCTTCCAGCAGACGGGTGACCGAGAACGCCAACCATGTCGGCACAAGGTACTGACCGCGGTGCGTGATGTATCCGCGGTCACCGATCGTCTGGATCGTTGCCGCATACGTGGAAGGACGACCGATGCCACGCTCTTCCATGGTCTTGACCAGAGTTGCTTCGGTGTAGCGACCCGGAGGCTGAGTCTGATGTCCTTCAGGGATTGCTTCCACGACGTTTGCGCTATCGCCTTCGGAGACGTTCGGCAGAGTTGCTTCTGCTTCACTATCCTTTTCAGCGTCGTAACGACCCTTGTCACGGCCTTCTTCGTAGGCCTGACGGAAGCCGGGCTCGGTGATGACCGTGCCGGAGGCGGAAGAAACAACAGAGTGCGCGCCATCGGATGTGGCAACGTCGGTAGCAACACGAATCGTCGCGGTAAAACCGACAGCGTCGGTCATCTGCGAGGCAACCGTACGCTTCCAGATCAAGTCATAGAGAGCCAACTGCTGACGGCTCAGCTGACCTGCAACCTGTGCGGGGGTACGGAAGTGATCGCCGGCGGGGCGTATAGCTTCGTGAGCTTCCTGCGCCCCTTTCGCAACCTTGCCGTACACGCGAGGCTTCTCGGGGACAGAGGCAGCACCGTAAAGTTCTGCGGCCTGCGCCCGTGCTGCGGCAATGGCTTGGCCGGACAGTGCAGTCGAGTCGGTTCGCATGTAGGTGATGTAACCGGACTCGTACAGGGACTGAGCGGTACGCATTGTCGACGAAGCATTCCAATGCAGCTTTCGCGAGGCTTCCTGCTGCAGTGTGGACGTTGTGAACGGTGCTGCCGGACGACGACGGTACGGCTTCTGCGTGACCGAATCAATAACCGACTTCGTGGATGCTTCCAACGCGATGGCGAGGTCTTGAGCAAGTGCCCCATTCAGGTGCAGGACGTCAGCCTTTTCCGACTTGTCCTTCAGAACACCCTTCTCGCTGAAGTCGGAACCTGTTGCTACGGATCGACCATCAACGTGCGTTACCTTCGCATTGAATGCGTCACCTGCTTCGATGCGGGTCTGGATTGACCAGTATTCAGCGGGAATGTGGGCAATACGGTCACGTTCACGATCCACGACCAGACGGGTTGCCACTGACTGCACACGGCCAGCCGACAGGGAGGGACGGATCTTGCGCCAGAGCAGAGGCGAGACCTCATAGCCGTACAGGCGGTCAAGGATTCGACGAGTTTCCTGAGCATCGACGAGCGCCGTATCGAGCTCACGAGTGTTCTCAAGCGCGCGAATAATCGCTTCCTTTGTGATTTCGTGGAAGACCATGCGCTTAACCGGCACCTTCGGCTTCAACACCTGCAAAAGGTGCCATGCGATTGCTTCACCTTCGCGGTCCTCATCAGTTGCCAGGAAGAGTTCGTCGGCTTCTTTCAGCGCGCGTCTGAGTTCGGTGACCTTTTTCTTCTTGTCCGGGTTCACCGCATAGTAAGGAGTAAAACCGTGCTCGACATCGACGGCGAAGCGACCGTAGGGGCCCTTCTTCATGTCGGTCGGCAGTTCCTTCGGCTGAGGCAAGTCACGAATATGCCCAATTGATGCTGTCACATGGTAGTCGGGACCCAGGTATCCCTCGATGATCGCAGCCTTCGCGGGAGACTCCACGATGACCAGCTTTGACGCTCCCATGACTCACCCTTTCGGTGCCTAATTTGAATTCAACGAAAATCGTCGCGCTTGCCTGACCTTACAACGGACCCGGCAAATTTCGCGCGCTGTCCACTCGGTGGCAGCGAAAGTCCACTAGACGGTCGACTGCTTGCTACACGTCGCAACTTCAAGCATTCCTGCCCGAATCAGGGCTCGAAGCGGAGCGTCGACTTCCGCGCGAACGTCTGAGATTTCACGGTCAGTGAGCATCGCCACGGCCGCACTGATCTGCCCGACCTCTAGTTCGCCGTCGCACGCCCCAACAATCGCTGACACGGCGGTGCCAACCATGATGGATCGTCCAAGTCCACTGCCCTGATGCATGATCATGACATTCGGATCAGGGATACCTGGAACATAGTGGCGTTCTTCAGTCACGTCATCGGCACGAACCAGAGTCAGAGCACCAAGATCGTCCGGAAGGCGCAACACATCCAACGTGCGCTCAACATCTGCCCCTAACGGCCTGCGCCCAGTGAGTTCAAGATCGAAGTGCTGGATTCCGCGAGCGCCACCCTCTTCGTCCGCGTCCAGTCGTCGCATGGCAACAAACCCCATGCCGACTGCGCCGACGTTCGCGCTGTCAAAGTCGGCGAGCCATTTCGCGTATGCGATTTCCCGCTTCGAATCTACGAGGCCGGAAGGGTCCTCGACACCGACCAGCGCTCCGGATTCGCCAATTTCCAGTTCACCATCCGCTTCAGGATCCGCGTCGTGGGGATCAGCATCTTGAAGCCACATTTCTATGTACTGCGCGGGGTCCAAGACATCGCGCTGGACAATCCACGCGTCCACGGGCCGGTCGGAGAACCAAGGCTTCAGACGATCTGACCACCCAGAATCGGGATCCACATCCGCGGGGATCTCCCAGTTCCCAATCATCTGCATATACCCGCCGGGCACCAGATGATCTGGGCCCGTCTGGATTACGGTGCGGACTAGTTCGTCACGACTCATCCCGCCATCGCGATATTCCAGCAGATCGTCGCCGTCTCCGCGCAGAACATCGGGAGTAATAACGAAGGGAGGGTTCGTCACGATCAGATCAAAGGTCTGTCCAGCGACGGGTTCAAAAAGCGAACCCGCACGCACATCAATCTGCACGTCATTCAACGCCGCATTAAAGCGTGTGAACTGGCACGCGCGCTCTGACAGGTCAGTCGCCACAACACGTTCACAATGAGTTGCCAAGTGCATCGCCTGGATTCCGCACCCACACCCCATATCGAGGGCAGACGTAAAAGGCTTTCGGATCGTCATCTCAAGCAGACTGGTGGAGGCTCCACCCACACCCAACACGTGGTCAAGACGAAGAGCTCTGCCTGTCACCATTGACGACAGATCCGAGGCAATCCACCAATTCAGCTGTCGAGTCGAATCGGAATCCGACCCACCACCGACCATAACGTCGGGAATCACGGCACAGTAGGGACGCAGGTCAACCGTCGCGCGGTAGCGCGACGGAGAGCCCAAGTCAGCCACGGGTTGCACAAGACCCAGCGACACGGCACCAGCAACGCCACATGCAGGGAGTGCCTGATCCAACTGCTGGCCCGCCACCGTATCGCCCAGCATGAAGAGCCGGGTCAAAACAGAGATTGGAGCGCTCTGAGCACGCAGTTCAACCAACGCAGGCACACGCTGTTCACGCCCCAAGGCTGAGAGAGCACGTTGCGACACAACCTGCTCGAGAGCATCGACGTACCAGCCGGCACCATCAAAGTCAGAGCGCAGACACGCAATCAGTGCCAGATCGATGATCGGCGTATCGGTAACAGCCACTTCGGATTCGTTCATGACACCAACACTAGTTGCCACCATGGACAAATCGAATTGCACGAACCGCGCCCTATGGACAAGCAAACTTTTATCCACAAGCGCGGCCTCGTCACTAAATCACCAACGACCAGCGGAAAGCGAACGTGCCCAACCCAACCACGCACCAACTCCTTGCGCACTCGCTCCCCACGCCCGCCCTCACTACACGCAAGCGCCTGAACGCTGGCATGATGAGACGTACACACCGTCTACTTCAAGGACAAACATGGCCGGCGGACTCATCGCACTTCTCGACGACATTGCCACGCTCGCGAAAGCAACAGCATCATCCCTCGATGACATTGCTGCGGGCGCCGCAAAAGCATCATCGAAAGCCGTTGGCGTCGTCATCGACGACACCGCCGTCACCCCGCAGTATGTGGCTGGCCTTGACCCGAGTCGTGAAATCCCGATCATCAAGAAGATCGCGCGCGCATCCCTTATTAACAAGCTCGCCATCATCCTGCCGGTCGCACTGATCCTCACCTGGCTGGCCCCCTGGCTTCTGCCCGTCATCCTCATCGTCGGCGGCTCGTATCTCTGCTTCGAAGGCGGAGAAAAAGCTCTCACCAAGCTCCACCTCTACCCCGAACACGTTGACCTCGAGGACGCAGCGACCCCCGTTACCCCGGAAGAAATTGAGAAGGGCATCGTCTCGTCCGCCAGCCGCACTGACCTGATTCTTTCTGCGGAAATCATGCTCATTTCGCTGGCCGGCGTCACCATCACCTCCAACCTCGTCAAAGTTGGCATCATGGTCAGCGTCGCCTTCTTCATGACCTTCTTCGTCTACGGAATCGTCGCCGTCCTGGTCAAAATGGATGACCTTGGCCTACGTCTCGCAGAAAAGAAGGGTGGCGTTGCCAGCTTCGGACGAGGCCTCGTTTCCGTCATGCCGAAGGTCTTCACCATCATCGGAGTCGTCGGCACACTCGCCATGCTCTGGGTCGGTGGACACATCATCATCTCCTCCCTCAACGACCTCGGCTTCACCGCGCTCCACCACATCGTCGAGCACGGCGTCTCCTACGTCGAACACCTCGGTGGCGCCGCCACATGGACCGCCGAAACCGTCCAATCCGGCATCTTCGGCCTGATCTGGGGCATCGTCCTCGCCTACATCTGGCTCGGGATTTCCAGCGTCATCAAGCGGGTGCGTCACACCAAGTGAGGGCATCGACAAGGCCCCAACGCACCATCTCCATCAACAGGGACGAGCTCACGCACTAATTGCGCCAAGACTTACGACAGGCGGGCGCGGCCTCGTGAAACCACACCCGTTGCACCCAACGCGCGTTTTATTCCCAGCCGGCAATGGCTGAAACCTCACGTCCGTGTTCCACCGTTCCCGTAGCAAAAGGGGACTAAAGCCCTGTACCCTCGAAAGTGTGAACGGCAGTCGCGGCACTGCCATAAATACCTAACGAAGGAGACGCAATGACCGTCTACACGCTCCCCGAGCTCCCCTACGACTACGCAGCACTCGAGCCGCACATCTCCGGCACAATCATGGAACTGCACCATGACAAGCACCACGCAAACTACGTCGGTGGCGCAAACACCGCCCTTGAGAAGCTCGAAGCAGCGCGCGAATCCGGCGACTTCGCCGCCATCAACCTGTACGAGAAGAACCTTGCGTTCAACCTCGGTGGCCACACCAACCACACCATCTTCTGGCAGAACATGACCCCCGACGGCCAGGGTCGCCCCGAAGGTGAACTCGCCGCAGCAATCGACGAATACTTCGGCTCTTTCGAGAAGTTCCAGGGCCAGTTCGCAGCCGCTGCCCTCGGCCTGCAAGGCTCCGGCTGGGGCATCCTCGCATGGGATGCACTCGCCGGCCGTCTGCTCACCTTCCAGCTGACCGACCAGCAGGGTAACATCCCGGTCGCCACCGTCCCGCTACTCATGCTGGATATGTGGGAGCACGCCTTCTACCTCGACTACCAGAACGTCAAGGCAGACTACGTCAAGGCATGGTGGAATATCGTCAACTGGGACGACGTCGCAGCACGCTTCGAACGCGCCCGCACCCAGTACACCGGCCTGGTTGTCGCCTGATACCTGCCTAGTCTCTGACTAACAAAGCAGAGCCCCGGACCTCTAAGAGGTCCGGGGCTTCGTGCTTCAATCAGAGGTTGCTCAGAGCAACGCCAGCATCGTCGGCGAGACGAGCTTCAAGACATTGTTGCGTCCCTCTTCAGCCGTCGGAGCATCCAGCGCATAGGCAGCCATCTGCTGGCAGGTCGCCAGGTCGTGCAGGCGAAGAGCGGCGCGAACAGCGTTCACCTTAGTCGGCGCCATCGACAGGGAACCGACACCCAAACCGGTCAAAACCAGCGCCAACAGTGGGTCGCCGCCGGCTTCACCGCAGACACCGATCGACTTGCCTGTCGAACGACCACCTTCACAGGCGAACTTGATCATCTGCAGGACCGCCGGCTGCCACGCGTTGAGCAGCGGAGCAAGCTCGCCGTCCATGCGGTCAGCGGCCATCGTGTACTGCGTCAGGTCATTCGTACCGATCGACGCAAAGTCAACGATGGACAGCATCTGGTCTGCGCGGATAGCGGCCGCGGGAACTTCGATCATGATGCCGACCTTCGGCAGACCCACGCCACGTGCCTTGTCGGCGAACCACTGGGCTTCCTCAAGAGTGGACACCATCGGGGCCATGACCCAGAGGTCGGCTTTCGTGGCCTCGTAGGCGGCAGCCAAAGCGGCCAGCTGCGTATCAATCAGGTCCTCGCGAGCCTGGCAGAGGCGCAAACCGCGACGGCCAAGCGCCGGGTTTTCTTCCTTGCCAAGATCCGCGAACGACAGTGGCTTGTCGGCACCGGCGTCGAGCGTGCGCACGACAACACGACGGTCACCGAACGCCTGGAGAACCTTGGTGTAGGTTTCCGTCTGTTCTTCTAGCGAAGGCGCATCCGCGCGATCAAGGAACAGGAATTCGGTACGGAACAAGCCGGAGCCTTCAAGGTCGAACTTGGCTGCACGTTCAGCGTCATCGATTGTGCCGATGTTGGCAAGAAGCTTGACCTTGTAGCCGTCGTAGGTCGCACCTTCACCGGACGAGCCGGCAAGCGCGGTGGCGCGATGACGCGAACGCTCTTCGAGAAGCTCAACTTCTTCGTCGGTCGGATTAACGATAACTTCACCGACGCCACCGTCAAGGGCGAGCATGCACCCTTCGGTGACATCGAGAATGCTGGTCACCTTCACGATTGCCGGAATGCCAAGCTGAGCAGCCAGAATCGCGGTGTGCGACGTGGGGCCACCGATTTCGGTGATGATGCCCTTGACCTTCTCAGGGTCCAGGGTTGCAGTTTCAGCGGGCGCCAGATCGCGAGCAAGCAGGATGACGGGCTCATCGAACGAGGGAACGCCGGGAGCCGGAAGTCCGCGCAGTTCGCAAATTGCACGGTCGCGCACGTCGTACAGGTCGGTGGCGCGTTCCGCCATGTATCCGCCCAGCCCGCGGAGCATTTCGGCGTATTCTTCGACAGCTGCTTCGACTGCGGCAGTCACACCGAAACCCTTCTTCAGCTTCTTGTCGACCCCCTTTGCCAGACCGCGGTCTGACGCAAGTTTGGCGGTGGCTTTCAAGATCGGCTTCGACTCTTCGGGAGCCGTTTCCATACGTTCTTTGAGGCTATTGCTGACTGTTGCGAGAGCTTCGCGCACACGGGCACCGTCCGCCTCGGGATCGGTGCAAGCAGGTTCGTTCGTATCAACGCCGGGCGCTGGGCGCACGATTGCTGCCGGGGCAGCGGCTGTTCCGGCTGAGACGCCGATTCCGTGGAGGACTGAGTGTCCGGTGCTCATGCTCACTCCTTGTCGAGATCGCGCGAAAGCAGTTCGACCAGCGAGTCGAGGACTGCGCCAGCGTTGTCATCTTCGGTGGACAGGGTGACTTCGTCGCCGTGCTTGACACCGAGGGTCATGATTTCGAGGAGCGATGCTGCGTCTGCTTCTTCACCGTCGAACGAGATAACGATGTCGACACCGGATTCATCAACGGCATCGGCGAGGACGGCAGCGGGGCGCGCGTGCAGACCAACGGAGGAGGCGACGACAACAGAACGAGAGATCATGAGGTTTTCCTTCCAACCCGGGTATGTCCATCGTTGGACATATCGACCCTTGCCCTTAAATCGTAAAAGGAATTATCGCGCCTGTCAGCACAGTTTCATGGTGCAGTTCCGCGATCATTGTCACGTCGCCGCCTTCCGCCTTCTTACTCATTCACGAGGCCGACCACACTTTCATCACCCACAACCAACCCGAGGGCCGACTGTATCACGCGCCAAGACGCCCGGCCTCGTCCCCCTTTTTGCCTGCTCAACACGCACTTCACCAATTATTTCTACGCATCAGACACACAATCAACAGACGACGAAAATGAGTAGTCAGTAAATAGGCTCACACTTCGACAGAAGTCCATATGGTCTGCACACATCAACATCTAAAATGAACCGAACAACTGCGAGCAAAACAAGGACCTAACCCGTGAAGTCACACTCCGAGCCCACCCTGGCCGACGTCGCCAAAGAAGCCGGCGTCTCATTGACCACCGTGTCGCGAGTCCTCAACAACCGCGGATACCTGTCCCAAACAACAAAGAACCGCGTCGGCGACGCAATCGCGAAACTTGGATACCGTCCCAACCAGCTCGCACGCGCACTCCACGGCAAAAAGTCCGACACCATCGGATTGATCGTCCCGACTGTCGCACTCCCCTTCTTCGGCGAACTCGCCGTCGAGATTGAAAACGCCCTTGCCGAACACGGTTACCGCATCCTCATCTGCAACTCGATGGGACACGCGGACCGCGAACGCGACTACTTGAACCTACTGGTCGGAAATCGAGTCGACGGTATTATTTCTGGCGCACACAACGAAGCGCTCGAGGAATACCAAACGATCCGCATGCCACTGGTCACCATCGACCGCGAGCTCTCACCCCGGATCCCTAACGTCCGTTGCAACAACGAAACCGCCGGATACGACGCCACCAGGCGCTTGTTAGACGCAGGCTGCCGCCGACCGGCCCTGCTGACCTCGCGCTCGCACCCGAAGAACCTGCGCGAGCACGGATATCGTCGAGCCCTTGGCGAAGACGGCATTGAACCGGTCATTCTTGAAGTTCCCTTCCACACGGATCCTGCGATCCGCCAACTGGCCGTCAACGAATGCCTCAACTCTATCGCCGAAGAAATTGATGCCGTTTTCGCCACCGATGACCTGGCCGCGGCCGAGGTCCTCGAATGGGCGCGCCTGCACAACCTGACCGTTCCAGGCGACCTGCGAATCATCGGCTTCGACGGAACCCAGGCTATTCACCGCGCTCTTCCCGGACTGACCACGCTACGCCAGCCCCTCGATCTGATTGCGCGCAAGGCCGTCGAGATCCTGCTTGCGCAGATCAACGGTGAAACCGGCACCGAGGCCCACAGCTTAGCCGATGCATCCGACGCTTCTCACGACCACGCGACTAGCGAAAGCTACGAGTTCCCAGTGACTTTCATTGAAGGCTGGACCGCATAGAAATACTCCCCGGAAGAAGGAACCAAATTAACTAGTCCAACTTTCGGGGAGCACTTCACAACCGTCAGTGCCCCTTCATTATTCGCACTCAGATCACAAACACGACGGGGAGAAGGTCGTAGCCTTCTCCCCGTCACGTGTCAGCAATGAAACCCGATCAGGCGCTTACTTCCTTTGGGCGCGCCTCAAGGAAGGTATCGTTCGCGGAAACGATGCCCGTTCCAGAAAGCTCGACGGAGTCGAACTTCTTCTTGTTGGTGACAACAACCGGGGTGATGGTGTCATAACCGGCTACGCGGATACCGTCCCAGTCAACCTCGGCGAGGACGTCGCCGCGACGGACCATGTCACCCTTGGCGACGCGGGGGGTGAAGCACTTGCCTTCAAGCTTGACCGTGTCCATACCAATGTGGATCAGGACCTGCATGCCGGATGCGGACTTCAGGCCGTAGGCGTGGCCGGTCTCGAATGCGACCGTAACCTTGCCGTCGAACGGTGCAATGACTGCGCCACCGGCGGGGATGATTGCTGCACCCGGGCCGAGCATTCCCTTGGCGAAGGACTCGTCCTTGACCTGCTCGAGCGGGATGATTTCACCGGCGAGAGGTGCGGTGATGGTGTAGTCGGTGTCTGCGCCTTCGGCGTATTCAACAACCTTGGCTTCTGCGACGCCAGCAACTGCAGGAGCTTTAGCGACGACTGCGGAATTGGCGGATACTGCGACTGCGCCACCTTCGACCATGTCAGCCTTGCCTCGCGTCGAGGCGTAGGCGAAAGTGCCACCGAAAGAGAGGGCGAAGACGAGCATTTCGAGGAGCAGGTACATCGGAATGTCGTTCGGGATGATCGACACGAAGCCGACGAAACCTGCTGCACCGAGTGCCTGGCCACGAACATCGAAGAGTGCGACGCCGGCGGAACCAATTGCTGCAGCAACCATGCCGACGTAGAAGGGCCAGCGCAGGCGCAGGTTGACACCGAAGATTGCGGGTTCGGTAATACCGAAGACTGCGGACGCACCACCGGCGCCGGCGAGGCCCTTCATCTTGGCATCGCGGGTCTTCAGGAAGACAGCGAGGGCTGCAGCACCCTGAGCGATGTTTGCCATGGAGGCGATCGGGAAGATGAAGTCACCGATACCACCGTTAACGGGGAGCAACGGGATTTCAACTGCCGGGAAGGACTGGTGCAGGCCGGTGACGACGATCGGCGAGTAGAAGAAGCCGAAGATCAGGCCACCGATTGGGCCGAGCGTGGAGTAACCCCAGTTGATGCCGTTGGTGATGCCTTCTGCAAGAACGCGGGTGACCGGGCCGATCGCGATGAATGCGAGGAAACCGGTGAGGAGCATGGTGACCAGCGGGGTAACCAGGAAGTCAACGGTGCCGGACAGGCGCTTGTGTAGCCACTTTTCGATGACGCACATGACGAAGGTGACGGCGAGGGTCGGGATAACCTGTGCCTGATAGCCGATCTTGGCAACTTCCATGCCAAAGAGGTGCCAGTATTCAACCTCTGCGTCGCCGGCAAGTGCCGCGCCAGTATTCCATGCATTGAGCAGGTCGGAGGAGATCATTGCCGCGCCGATTGCTGCACCAAGGTAGACATTGCCACCGAAGCGTTTTGCAGCGGAGAAGCCGACTAGGACAGGCAGCGAAGCGAATGCTGCCGACGAGATCATGTTGATCAGGGAGGCGTAGTCAGCGATGGCCGGGAACATTCCAACGACGGACTGTTCACCGAAGAGGCCTTCAGCGGTCAGAACGTTGTTGATGGCCATCATCAGACCGCCGGCGATCAGGGCGGGGAGGACCGGGACGAAGATGTCAGCAATCATCTTGATGAAGCGCGAGAAGAGGTTGCCGGACTTCGCGGCTTCTTCCTTGGCTTCGTCCTTAGAGACCTCGCGGACAGAGTGGTTTTCGACCATCTTGCGGTAGACGTTGTCGACATCGCCGGGACCGACGATGATCTGGAACATGCCACCTGCTGCGAAGGTGCCCTTGAGGTCTTCGTTCGCATCGAGGGCAGCCTGGTCAATCTTGGACTCGTCGGCAATAACGAGTCGCAGGCGGGTTGCACAGTGTGCGGCTGCGCTGATGTTATCGGCGCCTCCGACTGCTTCTACAACTTCGGACGCCACCTTGGCGTAATCCATTGCCATCCACGTTCCTTTCTCGGTGGGCCAGGCGCGTGTACAACCTCGTCGTTCACTACCGGGCTATATAGCAATCGTTTGACATACTATGTGCGCTATATGCCTCAGCGCAAGGGCTTTTGTCTCATTGTTATGTGGACTTTTCGCCGAACTGGCGCGCGAAAATGTGCGCTTACCACCTAAGTAGTGCTGACCTGCGGACACATTCCAGCTGGCAACCCACCCAGATTGTCGATTCACGAGGCCGCGCACACATCTCACACACCACCCTTTACATGGCGCGGACATCTTTCAGTCCAAACGAGCCCTGCACACGTTTGTCAGAGTTGCAGAACCCGATTCGCATCGCGCTTCGAGCCCAGCTGCTTCACCGTTGAGGAAGGAGCGGAAGGTGAAGGCCTTGCGACCATCTCCGAGGAAGATTTCGGTGAGAGACCGGTCATGGATGATCTCAATATGCTTCGATTCTTCTTCCGTGAGCGTCACAGTTCGTGTATCTCCGTTCGGGTAACGCGAATCGGAGCGATCAACGGTCAGGGATGACGGGCTCAGTACCACATTCACTCCCGCCCCTGTAGAGCCGATGGCAAAAGTAACGGAGGCGGCCTCGTCGGACGAAGAAGCGGAAGGTGCGTTGAACTCGACGTCAGCGGAGAACCTCCATGAACGCGAACCCGCGAGAGTCTCCACTTCGGAGTCGAACGACAGCGGCAAGCCGGGCAAGTAGGGACGCTGAACAAGCACGCCGTCAACCAACACCAGCTGTCGCGGAGAGGTCAAGCAGTGCACCCAACCACCGGTTTCGATCGAGGGCTGGTCATCTTCGCTGGCGTTGCCTGCCCAGCCGACGAGGAGCGCGGGCTTCTCGTCGCTCCACGCACCCCACGCGGTGTCGGTGCGCGCGTAGACCTGGGGAGCGTAGAACTCGAAACCACGGTCGAGCTCGGTAAATGAGCCGTCACACTCGGTAAACTGGGTGCCGACCAGTTTTCCGACGATGTAGATGCAGGGGAAGATGTTTTCGTAGCCTTCGACGTCGGGGGCGATGCCCTGGGGGCAGAAGATGAGGACGTCGCGGACTTCGCCGGTGGCCTCATCGCTCAGGCGAACAAGGTTCGGGCATTCCCACATGTAGCCGAAGGCGTCGAATGCGCCGTTCGCATCGGGGAAGGTCATTTCTCCTTCACATTCCCAGGTGCGCAGGTCGCTCGAACGGTAGAGAAGGGTGGCGCCGGTTTCGTTTTCGCGCTGCACGCCGAGGAGCATGCGGTAGCTACCCGGCACTTCGGGATCGGCCCAGACCTGCGGGTCACGGAAGTGAGCGGTGTAGCCGTCGGGTTGATGTCCGATAATCGGCGGAACAAGCTTGGTATACGACTTCATGTCGGGCGTGACGACGACGCACTGGGTCGCTTCGCGCTCACCGGTCTGCGGATCCTTGTAGTTGCCCGTGTACCAGAGTTCCACTCCTTCTTCGGTCGCGATCGCAGTACCGGAGTAGGCGCCGTTTGCGTCCTGGTGACTGTCGGGCAAGATCGCGGGTTCCAAGTATTCCCAGTTCACGAGGTTCTTCGACATCGCATGACCCCAATAAACAAGCTTCTTCGGGTGCTCCGGGGTGTACTGGAAGAAGGCGTGGTAGGTGTCGTCGACTTTGATCAGGCCGTTCGGATCATTGAGGCGCCCGACTGGCGGGGCGACGTGAAATTGGGGGTAATCCGCATCTTCGCGGGCATGAGAGTGACGTTCAGCGTTGAGTGCAAGAGCCAGGAAATCCTCAGTCATTCTTCGAGAGTAGCAAGTATGTCACTCGTTTGACAGATACTTTCGGTCATAACTTACAAACACCCCGAATCAGTCGGCCCGAAGCGGTCTTCCCGCACAAAGCTCCGCAACTGCGTGGCGGACCGGGCCTCGTAAATCGCTGGCAGAGCTGAACGCTACACGAAGCCGGGAAACCTGCGAGCCTGCGCCCACCATCTGCGCGCACACCGACAGATCCTCTGCGCACCCCAGATCGACTCCAGCCGGGCGTACCCACTCAAGCACATCGCTTAACAGCTGCGCGAACGGGGCCACGTCCCCCGCACTATTGACCACCAAGTCAGCGTCCGTACCGAATCGGGAAGCACGCCACTTATTCAATTCCAGCAATTCGCGAGGCAACACCTCAGGTGCGACCCCACGATCAAGATCACGCGACACCGTCTCAACCAAAGCGTGAACAAGCGCGGACAAAGCCCGTAATTCCGTCATATTCATCGCCGAATCGAACGAGCGGACCTCAATCGTTCCGAAGCCCGGCGATGGTCGAACATAGTCGATGGCCCAGAAATGATTGCGCGCTTCAACAATGCGAAGGGTGCTCGGAGTAGAGCGAGTCTAGCGAGCACTCGAGATAGTCGACTACCCGACGTAAGACGTGCATAGCAATTGGCTCACCGCGACCTATCTTTGCGATTCTGCGAGAAGAAATACCGAGGTTTTTCCAGCTGGGTGCGATTAATCCCCACCTCGATCACCTTTTCGATCAGACCGTCGTAGTAGTAGGTTCCCCACAAGATACCTCCAGTCTCTACTTGCCTCCCACCACAGGCATACCTTTACTTATTGTCCTGAAATTCACCCCATAGGTAAAGGTATGCGTGAAGAAAGGAAAGTAAAGCTAACCCCGCCCTCCACAAGAAGGACATCAACACCCAGCGAGCGGCCTCGTCACCTTCAAAAACTCATCATTCATATCGGGTGTAGCTACCGACACGCGCACACCGTCTGCGAAGGGACGGACAATCAACCCCGCTGCCGCACACGCATCGACCACTTCATTCCCCGCACCGGGAAGGAAGAAGAAGTTCGCCTGCGAATCAGGAACCTCAAAACCAACGTCACGTAGCTCGGCGATCATGCGATCACGCTCCGCAGCGATTCTTTTCGCCTGCGCATGGATTTCCTCAGCTTCAGCCAGAGACGCGAGCGCTCCAGCCTGCGCAACAGTCGAAACACCAAAAGGAATCGACACCGCTTGGATTGCACCGATCAGGTCCTCATGCCCGATCGCGTACCCAATGCGAATACCCGCCAGCGCATGAACTTTCGAGAAGGTGCGCATCACCAGCACGTTCGAATGCTCGCTGATCAGCGGAATTGCGGTGCTCACACACGGATCCGTCACGAAATCAATGTAAGCCTCGTCCACCAGGATCAGCACATGCGGATTCACGCGCTCCACAACGTCGTGAACCTGTTCGAACGTGAGCGCCGGCCCCGTCGGATTGTTCGGCGAACAAAGAATTAGAGCACCCACATTGTCTTCATTCGCAGACGCCACCAGCGCCTCAAGGTCGTGCGCCCCATCAGCTAACAGCGGAATCGGCACCCCCACTCCGTGAACGCTGGGGATCGCGATCGGATAGGACTCAAATGAACGCCACGGGTAGACGACGCGCGTGCCCGGCTCACACACGACATTGAGCGCAGCAACAAGTAACGCTGACGAGCCCGTTCCTACGCACACCTGCTCCGGTGCCACATCAAAACGCTCGGCAACCGCCTGGCGAACCGGTGTCGCCGTCAGATCCGGATAGCGATTCACGCTTTCGAGCGCTTTTGTCATCGCCTGAACCACCTTCGCCGACGGCCCATCCGGCATCTCGTTCGATGACATCTTCACCGCACCGGGCGCACTCTTGCCCGGCTTGTATCGCGGTAGGTCTTCAACGGCGCAACGAATCGGGACGGTCAAAGCAGCGTTGTCACGTGGTGCGTTCATGCTTCTAGTCCTACCCCACTTGGGTGGCGTAGGTCAGTTCAATGCCAGCAGGTGGGCGAAATCGTGTCTTCGTCGTGGCATTCGCCCAGGGTGTACCTAGGAATTCACGAGGCCGCGCTCGCCTTCAGAGCTTTTCGATTTACTCGTGGCGCGGGTCGGCAGGCGTGGAGAGTCGGAATGTCGCCCGTGAAAAACCGCCTGCGGATGCGAAAAAGCTGGAATGCAGGCAGACTGGAAGTATGGAATTTATACTTCGACTCATTGCAACCATGGCTGGTATCTGGGCAGCGACCCTGATTGTGCCGTCGATCAATTTCACCGACGGAACGTCACTAGCCTCCACTCTGATCGCCCTTGCGGTGATCGCGTTGGTGTTCACTCTGGTGAACTCCCTTATCAAACCTTTGGTGAAGGTTCTGGCCTTCCCCCTGTACATCCTGACCTTCGGTTTGTTCGCCATCGTTACCGACGCCCTGCTGTTCATGCTGACCGGCGCACTTTCAACATCCGTTGGCATTCCCTTTGAAACGGGTGGCTTCTGGGCAAGCTTCTTTGGTGCTGTCATCACCGCAATCGTCTCGTCCCTTGTTGCCGGCTTGATTGGCGCAAAGAAGGACGAGTAGTCCGCGTTCGGGCAGGTGACAATGTGAACCGCTGAGATTAGGGGTGCGGGGTGTTCTGGATCCAGAACACCCCGCACCTTCGTATTGCTAGACACTTCACATCTCAGGCCGATGCAGGCGTTGACCGATGCCCTTTCAGATTGGCCACGTCTCCATTCGCCATGCCGCGTCCCAGAACATCCATTCGTATCGGCTGGCCTGAACGAACGCGTCCCTCATGCGCTGGCGTTGGAGTTCTAAAACACCTTCGGCCGCGCGGTCAACGATCCCGCGGACGATCTTGGTTTCTTCCGCAAACACGGGGTTTGCGTACATTCCAATCCAGTCACCGTAGGGGTGTTTTTCAAGGTCACCGGCAGTGTCGAGGAGCTCAGTCCCCACCACTTGGTAGATCCAGAAGCAGGGCAGAACCGCTGCGACAGCAATCCCGTATTCACCGCTGGCAAGCTGGGCTGCTTCGAGCGCTGATTCAACCTCGTCGGACGCGGTTTCAGAGCGGTCGTCTACATCTGTCCACCGGCGTTTATCCGATTGTTCAGCCCTAGTCGTGAATGCGCCTAGTGTCGAAGACATACGCCTGAGAGGTTGTCTGCTCGGTCAAACCAAGCGATTCGGTCCGATGTTCTTCCCATTCTTTCACTTTGGTAAGCCCCGGCTCATTTTGGCGATTCTCAATATCTCCTAGCAGGTTGCGGTAGGTTTCAATGTCGTGCGCAACCAGATTCTGCCCCTGTTTTTCGGCCGGGATGTACGTTTGCCCATCAAAGTGAACGGTTGTCACCCCTTGGGAAGTCGCTCCCCCGTCGAGTGCTGGCACCAGGTCTCTGGTGTTCTCTAATGCGAGAACGTGGACTTGCGAAGGAGCCTGCGATCCGCCAATCGGGGACCCCGCTGTCAGGGCTGATACGACGTGGTAGTTCTGGTTCACGTCGCTACTGGTCGCCAGTTGAGCGGCAATAATGCCTCCTTGCGAATGACCAACGAATTCGACGGGTTCATCCGCTTTGATTCCAGCCATTTTCATCGCCTCTAGGACCGCGCGAGATTGGTCGGATTCGCGCCCTGCTACCCCCTCAAAATTGGTAAGCATATCCTGCGGGTTACTTCCCCCAATGCTCCACTTCTGAGTACCTCGAATGACGACTGACCAGGACGAACGTGTTCGTGATCCACCTGGCGATGACGCATCGGAGGGGATCGGAGTGCTGTGTTCGATGATCTTGATTTGCCCTTCTTCTCCTCCTGATTTCAGTCCTGAAAGTGACTCCAACAGTTGTGATGGTTTGAGCGGAGTTTCAACCGTAGAAATAGGAGTAGGGGCGCTCATTGCAGGTCGAATATCGGAGGCAGAAGGGGTGACCACGCACTGAGTCGGATGCGAACGGATCGCACCAACCCCCTGTCCCACTCCACCGACGATCGACAGAACGGAAAGCGCGAAAGGCGTATGCGGACTCGCCACCAATATGGGAGCGAATCCTTCTTTCACTGCTTTGATAATCCGATGTCCTCTGCCAGCTCCTGACGAGGAGCCTGTCTGAATTTCCACGCCCGTGACATTTCCGAAGAACAGCGCACCAATTCCGGACGACCACGATGCAGCGTACCCGGCGACCTGCTTCGTTGAGCTTCCAGGCACACCGCGCCAAGCGCCGAAAGGATGCAGAACGCCGAAGGAGAACGCATCAAGGTCGCGTTCAAAACGAAGTGCCGTTAAACCATCTGAGCGCCCGAACATGAACGCCAGGATCGCTGATAGGACATCAAGATTCCGCGAGCGCACATCCCATGTGTTTTCCCTTAGCCACTGAGCAATCATCGGAAAGCCCGGCGCAGGCTCTTTGAGGTTCGACTGCGACAGATTCAGGTTGAAGATGGGACTGTCGTTATGGATTGACGACAAAAGCGCAACCGCTCGCGAGTCCGCGCCCGAATAGATGGCTGCACAGTAGGCGATCGAGTCGGCGAATGCGGACAGTTTGGCGCGAAGATACGTCATCAACGAGGCCACTTCTTCTATCGCACTAACGGCCGTGTATGCGGTGGGGCTGAGCCCGATGCCTAGGCGTGCATGATCCTGAGCCAACCGAGTGGAAGCGATCAATGCGGATAGCGACTCTTCACTCTCGCGAAGCCGGGAACATGCCATGATTAACGCATCCGTATCAACGTACGTTGGCCCGCTTGTCACAACAATTCTGTTCATATCAGAACGCACCCGATGACTCAGAGAAGGTATGTGAAGCAAAAGAGGCAGGCGTATACGCGCCCAGCGATAACGGATTTGTTGTTTGTCCGGGCATCAGAACAACGCTGGCTAGCTGACACTCAGCAATCGCCGTGTCGAGCGCTAAAAGCGCATCATCTGCCGAGTCCATGACCACTCCGAGCTGTCCTAAAAGCACCAAGAGGTCATCTCGAGCTGCGTCTGCAGCTCCACCCTGCCAGTCTTCGAAGCGCTCACGTGCAATGTCGCCGTGTACGTCTTCAAGCACTGTGCATACGCTCCACATTGATTCGCGGGCGACCTGCATATTGCCTACTTCATCCACGGATCCTCCTTCCGCTCCTCACGCTAGAAGGACACTGAAAACGAGGAAAGTCGAGGGAAGCGAAATTGTGAATAACCAATTACAGGGACGAGCACCTGTGGATATCCTCGTAACAATTGCAGCCCCTAAGGAGTAACACCGTGGAGACGTTCCGGAAAAGTGACCATCGGCCTTCAAAGATCTCCCATGAAGTCACATCGCTCTTATGGCTCGCGGACGCGGGCGATCAGGCAACGCGGATTGTTCCCGTGCTCGATTACGGGAAGACTTGGCTCGAAGAACCAGTCCTGTCTCGCGTCCAAGCAACCCCGCGGATGGCTGAGGAATTCGGACGAGCTCTAGCGTATACGCACGCAGCGGGCGCACCTCATTTAGGCGCTCCACCGCCCGGGCATACAACCGACGGGTGGATGGGTGAAGCTCCATTGCCTCTCTTAGCCGATGGGGGCAGTACATCTTGGGGACAGTACTACGCCGAATACCGGGTTGAGCCCTATATTGACTGCCCAGCTTTTAGCCAGACAGACCGCGAGCGCCTGCATCAATTTGCCGAAAAACTCGCTTCTGGGGCGTTTAACCATGACCAACCCGCTCTTGTGCGTTCCGGGGAAGTATCTCGACTTCATGGAGATCTGTGGAGCGGAAACGTCATGTGGACACCCGATGGTGTCACTCTTATCGATCCAGCAGCCCAAGGGGGTCACGGCGAAGAAGACTTGGCGATGCTCGGTGTTTTTGGTTGCCCTCATCTGGAAACAATCCGCGATGCGTACGCCGAAGCATCACCTCTTCAGGACGGCTGGCGCGAACGCATCGGGCTTCACAGTCTTCATATTCTGATCATTCACGCCTATCTTTTTGGCGCGTCCTACCGGTCAGATGTAATGCAGATAGTGAAGAAATACGGCTAGCACAGCAGGCGGGAGTCCCGCTGGGGCGAGCGCTCCACTTGCCGTGTGCTGAATCAGTACGCCGATTGTGCTCCGAATTGAGAATCCGTTTCAGCACTCCCTTCACTGTCACGCAGGGAGATCTGAAGGGCCTCGTTCAGAGCACTCCGGATTGCTTCAACGTAAATCTGATGACCCTGATCCGTTGCCGGGTGCACGGAGTCTCCGGCCAGATCCTCGGGGTGACGGGAAATAGGGTTCGCCCAATCGGCCACGAACACGTTCCGGTAGCGCGTTGCTGCACGCCAAATCGTGTCATTCGACGGTGGGATCCACGTTGTGCGAGCAGGACCGAATGCAGTGACCAGGATGAGCTTTCTCTCTGGCCCGATCTGGGCAACAAGAGCGTCAATCTGGTCGTCTGTCACGGCATTATTCGTTGCCAGTGAGATGACGACGTATTCGCGAAGCAAGCCCTGCGCGTTCAAAGAATCGATGATGGGACCAGCAACAAGAACAGAACGCGAGACCTCGGCATCAACGTAGACACCCGGGAATGCTTCACTAAGCGCAGCCGAAGAACCCAGGGTGACCGAGTCGCCAATAATCGTGATTTCTTCGCCGGTGACCTGTGGGGGCGTGTAGTCGTAGCGGCGGATGAACACTGGTTCGCCACTTTGTGCGCCAGACTGTGCGTCGCTTTGGGTCTCGCTCTGCGACTGGTCGCCCGACGACGCCGTATCCGTATCCGCGGACTGCGAGCCGGACGTCATCGCATCGCTGGCAAGAGCCGACATTGCTCCCTGTTCAATGGCGATTTGAGCACTCGACTGATTCGGCGAAAAGGTGAGTGCAACCGCAAACAGGGAAGCAATCATCAGCACAATCACAGCGATGACGATGCGGACTTTTTCAGTGAATGTCAGAAAACCTGACCACACGATACGGCACCACTTGAGGAAGCCGACGCGACGAATTGGCGTCTCAATAAACCTGTACGACAGCGTGGCGAAAAGAAGCGATGCCACTGACACGATCATTGCCGACATTGGCAGACTCATCTGGGGAGCCAAGTAGAAAGCGAGCACCCACAACGGCCAATGCCACAGGTAGATTCCGTAGGATCGTTCACCCAGCCACACCAGGGGACGTAGTTCAAGCGACTTGCGAAGCAGACGGGCACTCCCGGCGTAGGACGCGTCGGGAAGCAAGCCACGGATTGTGAACGCCGTCGTCAAAGACACGATGACCATGCCCCACGGGTACATGAATGACTCCGGAAACACAGTCATCAGGAACATCGTGGCAAAGAATGAGATGACGCCGAAGAAGCCGATATATCCGGCATGTTTGGCGCGTTCGTCGACCATTCGCATGGCGTTAGGAACGGCGAATGCGAGGGCCGCGCCGATCATTAGACCCCACAGGTGAGTGTCTGTTCCCATGTATGCGCGCGAAAGGTCGTGGTCGACTAGGACAGCGTGCCATACGGTCGATGCTCCGCCGATTCCAAGAGCACTCCAGATTCTGAGGTGTTTCGGCAGCCGAACCAGAAGAAGAAGGATCAGTGGCCAGATGACGTAGAACTGTTGTTCAACGGCGAATGACCATGCGTTGGTCAGGAGTAGTGGCGACTGTTGTTCGAAGTAGGAGGCGCCGGAGATGATTTCAATCCAGTTGTACGTTCCGGTGAGCACGCCGACGACTTGGCGAGGGAGTGCAACGAGCGCATCTGTCCCGCTGAGCAGAGCAAGGATTCCCGCACCAATACACGTCGTGACCGCCGCCGGGACAAGACGCCTGAAACGTCGAATCCAGAAATGATCGATCCCAAGTGAACCGGTGGAATCCAATCGGTCGATCAGCAGTAAGGTGATGAGGAAGCCCGACAGGACGAAGAAAATGTCGACGCCCGCGAACCCGGCTTTCGCATACTGCGGGAGCAGGTGGTAGACCAGAACGAACATCGCTGCGATGGCACGAATACCATCGAGTCCCTGCAAGCGTCGTCGAGTTGTCAGGGTTGGCGTCGGTTCCGATGGGGTGGACGAGGCCGCGCCTGCTGACGAATCCCCTTCGTTGTCCGAGTGCGCGGACTGAGAACCAACACCGGATTGACCGGAGGATTCAAAAGCACTCGGGCTCGGAGTATGGGTTTTCGTCACGCCCAAGATTTTAGAGTATCCACCATCGGGACACCCCATCGGGTGACGCACCTCAAAAGGCCATACGCTCTGACGTTGAGCAGCCTCGTCCCCTATTGACCTGCGGATACACTGCCCGCTGTCTTTTCACGCGCACCCGAACGTGTCCGGCATCATCACCTTAGTTGCTGAACACCGGTTCTTAGTCGCGCGCCAACGTGAAAAGATGACACTATGAGCGCAAACTGGACTTCCCTTTTCTCTACCGATCATGGTTACGCCGATCTCGCAGCATCTGGTGAACCTTTGTCTCCGCTTGACGGTCGCTACCGCGCAGCCGTTGCACCTCTTGCGAATCACCTGTCCGAAGCCGGCTTGAATCGTGCGCGCGTGCACGTCGAAATTGAGTGGCTGATCCACCTGCTCGACAACGGCGTCCTTCCGGGCGCGCCGATCCTGACCGACGCTGAGCGCGACTACCTGCGCGCACTGCCCCGCGATTTTTCCGCCGACCACATCAAGCGCCTCGGCGAATTCGAAGCTGTTACGCGCCACGACGTGAAAGCTGTCGAATACCTCATCGGCGAATACCTTGAAGCCGCGTCCGGTGTGCTCGGTGAAGACTCCAGCCTGCCGAACCTCCGCGAGGTTGTCCACATTTTCTGCACCTCGGAAGACATCAACAACCTCGCTTACGCGCTCACCATCAAGGCTGGCGTCGAGCAGGTGTGGCTACCTGCCGCCCGCGAACTGCAGGCTCGACTGTTGCGCCTTGCTGAGGCCGGCGCAGATGCTCCGATGCTGGCACACACGCACGGTCAGCCCGCAACGCCCGTCACCATGGGCAAGGAAATGGCCGTGTTTGCACACCGTTTCGCTCGTCAGCTGGCACGCATCGAAAACACCGAATACTTGGGCAAGATCAACGGCGCCACGGGAACTTGGGCAGCGCACGTCGTTTCCGTCCCGAACGCTGATTGGCCGGTCATCGCTCGCAACTTCGTCGAAGGCTTGGGCCTGACCTGGAATCCGCTGACCACGCAGATCGAATCTCACGACTGGCAGGCAGAGCTCTACTCCGACGTTGCGCGCGCAGGACGTATCGCACACAACCTGGCAACCGACTGCTGGACCTACATTTCGATGGGCTACTTCCACCAGAACCTCGCAGCGCAGGGCTCCACCGGTTCGTCGACTATGCCCCACAAGGTGAACCCGATTCGCTTCGAGAATGCCGAAGCGAACCTGGAAGTCTCGTGCGCACTGCTCGATTCCTTGGCATCGACGCTGGTCACCTCGCGTATGCAGCGTGACCTGACCGACTCGACGACCCAGCGCAATATCGGTGTTGCCCTCGGGCACTCGATCCTCGCGTTCTTCAACCTGGTTCGTGGCCTTGACGGCGTTGACATTGACGTTAACCGTATGGCTGCCGACCTAGATGCGAACTGGGCAGTTCTCGGCGAAGCGGTTCAACAGGTCATGCGCACCGCGTCAATCGCCGGCGCGACCGGAATGGCGAACCCGTACGAGCGCCTGAAGGAGCTGACCCGTGGCCACGAGGTCGGAGCCAGCGAAATGCGTGAGTTCATCGCCGGTCTTGGATTGCCCGCAGAAGAAGAAGCTCGCCTTTGCTCTCTCACACCCGCAACCTACATCGGCCTGTCGACCGAAATAGCACACTGGGTGAACGACGAACGCTGATCCAACTGATCGCATAGGTTTCGGGAGTGAACAACCTGCTCACTCCCGATTCTTGTACGCCTTGACCTTTGAATCGATACGCTCGCGACTGGGCGCGATCGAAACAATCAGGACACGGAATCCGAATCTTCCCAGACCGCCACTCCCCCATCTGCGGTCGAAGATTTCCGTGGAGCAAGCTCTGCCAAGAGCATCGCGCCCACCACCAGCGAACCACCTGCAAACAGTCGCCACGTCAAATGCTCGCCACCAAAAAGGATCGCGAAGATCGCTGCGAACACGGGCTCCGTCGTCATAATGACCGCGGCGCTAGTCGCAGGAATTCTTGACTGCGCCCATGTTTGAAGTCCCACAGTTACGATGCCGGCAATGAGCGCCATGTAGATCATGACCGCCCAGCCGTTGATCCCCGACGGAAGGACCACTCCGCCTGGCAAAGCTGAAACACCACAGATCACGCCAAGAGCAATCAGCTGAATGGCTGCCAAATCAAGACCGGATTCCTGACCAGCCCACTGATCGAGAAGCACAATATGAACGGCAAACAACACAGCCGAAATGAAGGTCAGTCCCTCACCACGCCCAACGCTAAAACCGTTCAGAGACAAAATCGACAGCCCAGTAAACGCCAAGACCAGCGCAAACGCGACGGGTTTTGAAATCGGTGTCCGGAACGCGATGAAAAGCAACAGTGGCGTCAGGATCACGTACATGCCCGTAATAAAACCGGACACCGACGCATCCGCCGTCTCCAGGCCAATCGTCTGCACGATTTGCGCCACGGCGAAAACCACGCCCGCCATCAATCCGCGCTTCCACGTGGTGACAGAAGCTCGCAGGAGTTTGCGGCCTCGTAAAACAATAATTACCAACCCTGCAATGAAGAAGCGGACGCCCAGGAAGTCCAGCGTCGGAATCGACGTCAGGATCCCCTTGATGATGAAGAACGTCGAACCCCAGATCGCGGTCACACACATCAGGGCCAGCATCGGAATGGCATCAACTCGGGTTTTCATCACGCCAGCCTAAACCAGGCGCTTGCACCGGCGTGCGCACGTCCACTTGAGGGTTCGGTTCGAAGAGCACGGTAAAAGACACATTGAGTAGGTGCCCCATCTAAGAATTCGCTGGCTGAAGGCTGTTTTCAGGGGGCAAGAGTGCCGTGCAGATCATCGCGTGACGCAAGGTGCTTGACGATTCGCGCACAAGCGTGAGCATCGGAACCCGCTTCGTGGTGATTCAGACTAAATGTCGGGTCACATTCGTGAAGAACAGTCGGCAACTTATAGTTTTCGAGGCCCGGAAGCATTCGTCGTGCCGTCAAATACGAGCAGAAAAAATGCTGGGGCAAAGAAAGCGTCTCAAAGTAGTCGTCCAAGTCTTTCCAGACTCGAGCGTCGAACATCGCGTTATGAGCGTAGACGGGGAGATCGCCAACGAAGCGTGCAATCTGGTCAGCGATTTGATCCCACATTGGAGCCGTCGCTACTTGACGCGGGCCGATTCCGTGAAGCCATGTAAATTCGAACCGGTTATAACCCTGCGGGGGCTGAATGAAGGTTGAGAATTCGTCAATCACCTGCCCGTCTTTCATTTTCACCAATGCCACCTGGCAGGCGGAGACTCCGCCACCGCGATTAGCGGTTTCGAAATCGACGGCAACAAAAGACGGTTGCCTCAGGAAGTGCAGGTTGGGAATGTATTTCGCATTAAAAGGCCAGCGCGACCTTGTTCTCTGTTCACTCATTGTCAGCACCACCATTCAGTGACCACCAGGATGTTGAATCGGCGGGCAAACGCCACGTGCGGGAATCAGTGCCACCAGCCAGTGACATTCCGTTATCCAACAGGTGCACGTCACAGTCGGCAACCGCAGTATTCAGGAGAATCTGGGCACCTTGAGGCACCTGGACCTCAACATCTTCTCCACCTGTATTCGTCGCGCAGAACAGTCTTCCCGCGCTGAACGCCAAAACTTCTTCGGAAACCCGATCAGCCCAGTGCACACGGTGCGCTGACCCAACAAGTTGGCGTCGGAGTCCACCCAATCGCATGTACAAAGACAGCATCGATGTTGGATCCTCACCCTGTTCATCACGTGCCAACGCTCGGAATTCTTCAGGTTGAGGTAGCCACGGAGCAGAAGCACCATCGGGCCCAAAACCCATTGACGATCCGCGCTTCTTCCACGGCAGGGGGACACGACAGCCATCGCGGCCTCGTTGCTGACCATTCGTGCGAATCCACATCGGGTCTTGCCTAGCCCAATCGGGCAGATCGAGTACTTCTGGAAGTCCGAGTTCTTCACCCTGATACACGTAGGCCGTTCCCGGCAGAGCAAAAAGCAACGCGGTTGCTGCCCGCGCACGACGCTTGCCCAGCACAGTATTCACGGGAGTATCTCGACGGGCATCGGCCAGCATGTCGAAAGGATCGGGATCTTTGTCGATGCGTTCCTGACCCAAGCGGGTAACCAGGCGGTGAACATCATGGTTCGCCAACGCCCACGCGGGCCCATCTTCTTGCCCGGCAACCGCGTAGGATTGCTCAATCGAGCGACGCAACCTATACGCAAACCAAGGCTGAACCAGCAGGTCAAACGCGAATGACTGCTGAAGATGCCCGGGAGCCGTAAAACGAGTGAAAAGCTCGGGATCATTGACCCATGCTTCGCCGACAAAATACTTCGGCGGATCGTAGGATTCGGCAAGCTGACGCCACTGCCTATAGATTTCGAAGAGCTCCGGCTGAGCCCACAAGCCCGACCGGTCCGCGTGCGTACCGCGCGGAATCGGAAGCGACTTCACCATTCCGTGCGCAACATCGATACGGAACCCGTCGACTCCACGGTCAAACCAGAATCGCAGAATATCGAGGAATTCGGCGCGAACATCCTGGTTACGCCAGTTGAAATCAGGTTGCGTGGAGTCAAAGAGATGCAGATACCACTGAGGGTTTTCGGTCCCATCGTCTAAGCGATCCCAGGCTGAGCCTCCGAAAATCGACGGCCAGTCGTTCGGTGGCTGACTCCCGTCACCTTCCCCGTCGGCAAAGATAAAACGATCGCGTTCGGGTGAGCCGGGACCTGCGGAAATAGCGTCGATGAACCACTGGTGTTCGCTGGAACAGTGGTTGGGGACGATATCCATCAACACGCGAATATCCCGCGCGTGAGCGAGCGCGACCAGCTGATCGAAATCGGCCAGAGTTCCGTAGTCGGGCAAGATCTGACGATAATCCGCGATGTCGTAGCCGTGGTCGTGTTGCGGAGATGGATAGCAGGGGTTCAGCCAAATCGCGTTAACGCCCAACTTCGCCAGATCGTCCAGCGACTGCGTCACGCCCGGCAGGTCACCAATCCCATCGCCGTTCGAGTCACGAAATGAGCGGACATAGACCTGATATGCGACCGCACCGCGCCACCACGCCCCATTGTGTTCCTGGTGAGCAGTCATTCCAATCCCCGATCTGATAGTCCGTTGCGCTCCGCACACTCCACTATTGTCCATCAGACCATGGAGAAACCGAATTGCGTTGTTACGGGCGCCAGTTCCGATCCGATGCGGGAGCACCGTATCGCTCGAACAGGTCGGTGGGTCGAGCGGTTCCGTCGTCGAATCCGAGTAGCGTCATATCCGCCATCACTATCGACGAGGCCGCACCCGTTTCGCTCATGTCCAGAGCATCTGCGGATATAGAGTTCTGGTCTGTCTGCCCCGCTGTGTCACAGTCGGCATCGGCTAGAACCTGCGCCATAATACGACCGCGGATAGCGAGTGGAGCTAATTCACCGTTGTCCCAGACCGCGTGGGTCGCCCCATCAAGGATCTCTCTCAAGTCATCTTCTTGGCACTCAGCTCCGTCGGTATCAACCGTGACATCGAAGGTCACCAGCGCCGGTTTCCCGAAGCCTTCCCCCACGTTCACCGACACATCGAAGTGAATGTCTTTCCCGCATTTTTCAGTAAGAGCATCATCGATCCCCGCTTCGATCAGAGTTTCAAAACGGTCTGATCGGCCTCGTCGACGTGTCGGCTTCATTGCGCGAAAGGCGATACCTGCACCCAACGCGCCAACGCCCAAGACCCCGATCAGCAGAGGGCTTCCGATCTGCGGAATCTGAGATTTCTTGCCGTTGCCGGCTGAAGGTATGCTCTGGTACGACATGGCAGCCATCCGCATTCTTCGTCCGAGTTTGGACAATTCTGAGCCTGTGGATTCACTCGTCATTGGGTGTCCTTTCCAGGGAGGGGGAGTCATTCAGAGTCGATGTGGATAGCGCCCCTTCATCGGAGTCACTGGATGCAACTGAGACGGTGGCGCACGATGAGGAGGGTGGCCACGAGACATCGAATTCCACGGGAGTGACGGAATCGTCTTTTGCAAGCGTTGCCACCGGGTCGAATGTCTCAAAAGAGGTCGGCGTTGTGACGTCCTGCCAGATTTCGTAAAACATAACGCGCGTGACCTCGTCATCTTGAGGAAGAAAATCCTGCAGTGCAGCAACAGCGGACGCGGTTCGACCCCACGGATTGACCGTCACCATGCGCTCCAAATAGCGCACTGTTTCGGTGTACGTTGCCGACGAATGGGCGTAATAGAGAGGCTGGCGACGCGGTCGCACCAACTTACGACCGATCGCGACTCGGTGATCAGCCTGACGCGCCGGAGTTCCATCCATCGACGGGATAACGTCCTGGTCGTGAGCCAGCGACACCATGGTGACGTCCGGGCGAATCCGATACCTGCGCGCCGGTGCTCCCGTCGCCAGGATTGCTTGCACGTCTAGGCCGGCCGTCTTGGGATTCATCGACGCCAACACGGTCGCAATCAATCCCCCCTGCGAATGACCGCAGATCAGCACCGGTTCCGTTGCGTACTCTTCCGAGTTAAGCCCATCGCGTTTCATTGCATCGTGGATCGCCATGACAAGCCCACTGCGCATATTCGATTCCATACCGATCATTTCGCGGATGTTTGATTCCATATCCGCCGGATTCGCGTTCGATTCGAAGTCCATATGCGCCGTTCCAGGCAGGGATACCAGCCATCTGCGGGCTTCCCCTTCGCCGACGCGGGTTATTTTCACCGTGTGCCCGTCGGTCATCGACCAGTACATGTCGTCGATATCGACGCATAGATCACTCAGACTCTGGGGGGCTTGCCAGCGACGAAGTGCAGCTGTGGCGTGTCCGGCTGGGGGATCAATGGACGAGGCTTCGGCTGAATCTGCGATCACTTGGGCGTGAACAGGGCCGGAATGAATGTAGCCCACGGCCGTTCCGATCGACAGCATTCCGGTCATCAATGTGTCGTATGCGCGTTTGGGAACAAGGGGAAGTGCTTGAGCTGCTCGTTTCCCCATTGGACTATCGGGTTCAAGGGCGATACGAGCACGCATCACCGTCTTTGCCACGTGGGAAACGGCCTGCGCACTACCGGCGAGGAAGCGGACGAAGAGCGTATCAAGACCGGGTTCGTCGAAGAAAAGGCGTTGCGAGCGCTCAGATGAATCGTCGCCCATCGATTGAGAGGCGTGGCGAGCTTTTTGTCGCATCTCTTCAGAGAGGGCGGGTAGTTCTGATACAAGACCTAATGCTCCGGAGGCAAGGAGTGCTGGCACCAAAGGAATAAGGCGCATGGCGGTGTAAGCGGGAGAAAACGACTGGGGAACACGGCGAGGAGCATAGATGCGTGGTGTACGACGACGCGCCATGGCTTCTCCTTTCCCCGCGGTTCCTTATCTTTCAAGCGTAGTGCGGTCAGCAAAAGGCGCAATCGGGGACAACCCCTGTTTATTTGCTTGTTCCCTGAGGTCCACACGTACCGTGGCAAACTTCAACCATTGACACTCATACCCCCTAGGGGTATCTTCATTTGAGAAGGACAAGCAGGAAAGGCGACCCATGGCATACGGATATTCAGCCTCCACTGACCGTTATCTGGCCAGACTCCGCCGTATTGAAGGACAGGTTCGCGGACTCCAGCGCATGGTCAGCGAAAACGAGTACTGCATCGACATCATTACGCAGATGTCCGCCGTCCAATCAGCGCTCAATTCCGTTGCCATCGGCCTACTGGAAGACCACATGAACCACTGCGTCGTCCACGCCGCCAAAGAATCCGACGAAGCCGCGCACGAAAAGATTGAAGAGGCCACCAAGGCAATCGCCCGGCTCATCAAGTCCTGAACCACCTACTGTGCACGATCCAGCCACAACAACAAGGAGAACGCCATGACCATGGAAATTGATCGCACCGTTGAACTCGCCGTTAATGGCCTGACCTGCGGACACTGCGTCCAGTCCGTCACCGAGGAACTATCCGAAGTTGCCGGCGTGAAGAACGTTGACGTCATCCTCAACTCCGGTGCCACCTCCAAGGTCACCCTCGTATCCGACGTTGCCCTTGACGATGATGCCCTGCGTGAAGCCGTGTCCGAAGCAGGCTTCGAGCTGGTCAGCATCACCCGCGACTTCTGAGACCCTCGGGCGCGGGCGATGCCCGCGCCCGACCTCGTTCCTCAAAACTGGCCGGCACCTGGCCCAACATAACGCGCCACGTCCTCGACCACCTCCCTTCCGCGCCCGGACACCCACGACCGCCCGCGGGCACACCACCAGTCGGCATGCCCACACACTCAGCCTTCGTGACACGTCCCGGCAAGCGGACAAGGAAAGACAACCGTGTCCATATCCTCCACTCTTCACTCCGTCGCCCCCATTTCCGACTCCTATAATTCCGAGGGCACAACCCACATCGGCGAAGGCGTCAAAGTTCATGCGCAGGACCTCAAACGCCGACTGATCATCTGCATCCCCTTCTGGCTGATCGCCATGCTTTTGTCGATGGTGCCCGCCTGGCAGTTCGTCGGCTGGCAGTGGGTTGTCGCCATTGCGTCGATCCCCGTCACCACTTGGGGTGCATGGACCTTCCACAAGGCAGCCTTTGCGGCTGGGCGCCACGGATCAACAACGATGGACACCCTGGTGTCACTGGGCGTCATTGCGTCCTCCCTGTGGAGCTGGTGGGCTCTCCTCTTCGGTGGTGCAGGCGAACTCGGCATGCGCATGTCGATGAGTCTCTTTCCACGCGCAGCCACGGCCACACATCACGCGGAACTCTATTTCGAGGGAGCCTGCACGATCACCGTGTTCCTTCTGACCGGACGGTGGATGGAAGCGCGCGCCCGATACCGCGCCGGCAACGCACTGCGAGCACTGCTTGAACTCGGCGCAAAGGAAGCGACGAAGATCGAAGTCGATCCCGCCACCGGCGAGCGTCACGAAGTGGTTGTTCCGGCAGCATCTTTACAGGTCGGCGACATGTTCATCGTTCGCCCCGGCGAGAAGGTAGCCACAGACGGCATCGTTGTTGAAGGCCAGTCCACACTCGACACTTCCCTACTGACCGGCGAATCGGTGCCCGAAGACGTCAGCGTGGGCGACGAGGTCACCGGCGCGACAATCAACACGTGGGGCACCCTCACGGTCAAGGCAACCCGAGTCGGAGCCGACACTACTTTTGCTCGCATCGGCGCGATGGTGAGCCAAGCGCAGGCCAGTAAAGCCCCTGTTCAGCGACTTGCCGACCGTCTTTCCGGAGTCTTCGTTCCAATCGTCATCGGCATCGCACTGCTGACCTTGATCGGCTGGCTGATCGCTGGAGCATCTCTACAGACAGCCCTTACCGCCGGCGTCGCCGTGCTGGTTGTCGCCTGCCCATGCGCACTCGGCTTGGCGACTCCGACCGCCCTTCTGGTGGGATCCGGTCGCGCATCCCAGCTGGGTATCGTCATCAAATCCGCTGAAACGCTGGAGCAGACGCGAACGATCGACACAATCGTTCTGGATAAGACCGGCACCGTCACCACCGGCAAGATGTCGCTGGAAAGCATCGTTACTCTACCGGAGTCGAACAGCGACCGACTATCGGAAGACACAATCCTCGGCCTTGCTGCCGCGGTTGAGTCCGCGTCCGAGCACCCTATTGCTCGCGCCATTGTCGCCGGTGCGGGCGCGCGGGGAGTCGCGGCCTCGTCGATTCGCGGATTCTCGAACCACGCAGGACGTGGTGTATCTGCGCTGGTAGACACCCCTTCCGGTGGCGATTCGCTGGTGTTGGTTGGACGCGCGTCATGGCTGGATTCTCTGGGCGTCACTATTCCGTATGAGGTCGAGTCTGCAATTGCCACCGCCGAAGCAAGTGGCGCGACCGCAATCGTGATCGCCCGGACGGGCCAGTGGAGTGATTCCAACGAGGCCGGCCACGCTCACCCAGCCACCCCCGTAGAATCGCTGGCCGACTCTTCCACCTCCGAGTCGGCAGAAACTTCGATTGACGTCCCCAGCTTGACCGCGCCCGCTCCCCTGGCCACAATCACGATGAACGTCCAGGGCATGACGTGCGCGTCGTGTGTGCGCAGGGTCGAGAGGAAGCTCGGCACACTCGACGGTGTCAGTGCCTCAGTGAACCTTGCGACCGAGTCCGCGACGATCACGCTGACCGAACCGCACACGGATGAAGAACTCGAAACCATCGTCAACAACGCGGGATATCAAGGAACCGTGCTTGCGCGAACCGACATATCTGCGTCAGAGACGGCGATGTCAGCGAACACCGAAGAGAAGGCGACCTCCGCTCAGAGGATCCTGCCGGAGCATATTGAAGGCTACGCGTACGGTGTTCTGGTTGTTCGCGACACCGTGAAGGACACGTCTAAGACCGCAATCGAGCAGTTCAAGGGATTGGGTATTGAGCCGATCCTACTGACCGGAGACAACGAGGCAGCCGCTCAACATGTTGCCCAGCAAGTTGGTATTTCGCGCGTTATTTCGCAGGTCATGCCGGAAAAGAAGTTCGACGTCATCAAGGGATTGCAGGATGAGGGACACGTTGTCGCCATGGTTGGCGACGGCGTAAACGACGCTGCGGCACTTGCTCAGGCGGGCGCCCATGGCCTGGGGATCGCTATGGGATCAGGGACCGATGTTGCAATCGAGGTCGCCGACATTACATTGGTCAATTCCGACTTGACCAGCGCAGCCACTGCCATCCGCATTTCGCGCCGTACCCTGCGCATCATTAAGGGCAATCTGTTCTGGGCATTTGCCTACAACGTTGCGATGATTCCGCTGGCAATCGCCGGCCTGCTGAACCCCATGCTTGCGTCGGCTGCGATGGCGTTCTCATCCGTGTTCGTTGTGTTGAATTCGTTGCGTTTGCGTTCAGCACAATAACGGGTCACCACGTGAACAACTGCCCTAACAGACTTTGCCAGTATTTTACACTGTAAGGGTGAATCCTCCCAGTCTGCCAGCGCGGTCAAACGTCGCTCCTCAACGAGTGGCAGCCATCATCCCAGCCCACAATGTTGGCCACGATGTTGCCGGTACTGTGCGCGCATGCCGAGCCATCCCCGGCGTCGATCTGCTGATCGTCGTCGACGATGGGTCCGATGACAACACGGGAGCTGCCGCCCGCGCCGCCGGTGCAGTCGTCGTCCGCCATTCTGTGGAACGAGGCCGCGCGTCCGCCATCGAGACTGGCGTCAAAGTGGCCGCGATGCGTGATCGGGCGGATTGGCCTGCGCGTCTTCTTCTTGTTCTGAACGCTGACTTGGGCGATTCGGCAGTTGAGGCTACTGCGCTTGTTGAGTCCGTGATGAACGGTGAAGCCGACTGCGCTTGTTCTATTCCCATAGGAATGAGCCTCACGTCGAAATTGGGACGGGCTGCGCAGTTGGCGCGTCGCGTTATTCGACGCGCAACCGGCTGGGAACCCGCTTACCCGCTTGCGTCCGTGCGTTGCGTGACACGCGAGGGAATCACGGCAGCTATGCCCTTTATGAACGGGTACGGCTTGGAAATTGCGATGACGATTGATGTGCTTAACGCGGGCTTGTCGATCATTGAGATTCCCTGCAGTTTCGAACGCACAGGTGCCGATAAATCATTCGGCGATTTGAACCCGCGTACGCGCTTCACCGATACGACGATCGCTTCAATTCGCACAGTATTCGGTCGCGCAAAAGCGCGCCACCATCACCCGCACCTGTATGCGAATGCTCGCCAGGGTGTTGGAATCCCCTACCCATGCGTTGCACGTGATCGGGAAGTCACTGACGTCTAGCCGTTCAAGGATTTCAACCGTAAAACTTGGGTGCCCTGCTTGGGAGGATCCCAAGCAGGGCACCATACGCTTGTCAGCGACTCACACCATCAATCAGCGGATCGTCACCTGACGCGAGACCATGCCCTGGCGAGCACGACGCTCATCAGCGGTCAGTGGCTCCTTCACGGCAAGAGCATTTTCAAGCTCGGTTGCCAGGGTTGCTGCGTCTTCGGCGATGTCATCAGCGGTCGCACCCTCGGCAAGTTCGAAGACCGGGATTGCGATGCCACATGCACGGAACGCCCCTACGAAGCGCGAGCCCTCACCCATGCGAGCCTTGCCAGCTGCCTGCAGGCGAGCCAAGCCGGTGAACAGCGCGGACTCTTCCACGTCGGTCACGTAGCGCACGAAATTACGGTTCATCTCGCACCAGAACATGCCGGTAACACCGGGAACTGCGACGGTCGGGATGACCTCGTCGCGGTTTTCTTCAAGAGCACGAGCGGTCTGCTCGTCCATTTCCTCTTCCGGGTTCAACCAGAAGTGGAAGTTTTCTTCGAGACTCATTTCGCCGAAGCCTTCCGGATCTAGGATGTCCTGGAGACGATCGGAAGGTTCGCGCACATCAATGTCAATAACGCCCTCGACGCCGTCGGCCTTGGCTGCAATCGCTGCGAGAATTGCAGCGCCAGCGTCGTGTGACAGGTCGGCCGAGTTGAAACGAGTCTGAGCTGCAACCAGAATTCGACCATCGCCACGCACCATCGCGGGATGACCGTCCGGGAGCAGAGTGACGAAATCGAATTCGACCGCGCCATGCTCAGCGTTAGTGCGTGCGCTCATGATGGCGCACGGGAGGATCTCGCGCATGGCGACCAGTTCAACCTCACCCTTGAGACCCTCGTAAGGGCGGGCAACGAACGGAATCGGAGCGCGGAATGCCGGACGAGCGGCAGGATTTGTTACCTTCTTGCGGCGGCTTGCTTTACCCATAGTCCAAATCGTAGCGGTAGCACGCCCACCGGCGTTATTCCGCGTCCGGTTCGGCGCTAGTCCAATCGGGCACAATCAAGCGCGGTGCGACAATACAGATGATCCCGGCCTCGTCATTATTATTCACGAGGCCGGGGCCGCAAGCGAAACTGGCACCTGGAAGTGCCCGGAAAACTCAGCTATTATCCGCGGCAGCCTGAACAGCCGGAAGAGCAGCCTTGAAGCGTTCCAAGAACTTCTCGTACGCCTTAGCATCATCGGGATCCGCGTCGATGACGCTAGCCTGGGCGTTCGCGAACACCTTGGAATCAAGATATTCGGGAAGAGTCTCACCTTCACCGCGCGACTTCATGAACTGAGCGAGCACCGCGATACCCCACGCGCCACCCTCGCCAGCAGTTTCGCCAACGGACGCCGCGATCCCTAGCGAATCGGCAAGGATCTTCTGCGCCACTCCCGGCGTCTTGAACAGACCACCGTGAGCGAAAACCTTGTCCAGCCCGACCCCTTCATCGGCAAGAATGTCGAGTCCAATACGGACGGCCGCGAAGACGCTCATCAGCTGAACGCGGAACGCATTCGCCAAGGTGAACGTGGCATCCGGGGTGTGAGTGAACAGCGGGCGACCGCCTTCCAAGCCCATGATCGGCTCTGCGGACAGCGTGTTGTACGCCAGCAGTCCCGCACCATCGGCATCACCCTTCAGCGCGTTGAAGTACAGAAGGTCATACACGTCAGAAACCTTCATATCCATGCCCGCAAGCTTCGCAAACTCGACGAACATGCCGACCCACTCATCCAACTCGGACGAACCGTTGTTCGAGTGAACCATTGCCACGGGCGAACCGTCGGGAGTCGTCACCATATCGACCTCAGTGTGCAGGCGCTTCAACGCTTTTTCCAGCACAATCATGAGGAACACGGAGGTGCCACACGAAATGTTACCCGTACGCTGAGCCACCGAATTCGTCGCCACCATGCCCGTACCGGCGTCACCTTCAGGCGGACACATCGCAATACCCGGGCGGAGTGTGCCCGTCGGGTCAAGCAACAGCGCGCCTTCTTCGGTCAGGACACCCGCATCTTCGCCAGCACTCAAAACCGTCGGAAGCAGGTCGGACAACCGCCACGGCAGATGCCGCGGAGCAACCAACTCGTCGTAGGAAGCAACCATCGACGCATCAAAATCGCCGGCAACCGAATCAATCGGGAACATACCCGACGCGTCACCAATACCCAGAACATGGCGACCAGTCAGTTGCTCATGCACCCAACCAGACAGAGTATTGATCGACGCAATCTGAGGAACGTGCGTCTCTTCATCAATGACCGCCTGATGAAGATGAGCAATCGACCAGCGAAGCGGAATATTGAAGTGGAACGTATCGATCAGCTCGGCCGCGGCGCGACCCGTGTTCGTGTTACGCCACGTCCTAAACGGAGCAAGCTGCTTGCCATCGGCATCAAACGCAAGGTAGCCATGCATCATCGCCGAAATACCCAGCGAACCGTAGGTCGTAGGAACAACACCGTAGCGTTCCTTCACCTGCGCAACCAGCGTCGCATAGGCATCACACAAGCCTTCTTTGACGGCGGAAAGGCTGTATGACCAGAGGCCGTCGACAATCTGGTTCTCCCACGAATGAGCACCCGTCGCCAGAACCTCGTGGTCGGGGCCAATAAGAACGGCCTTAATTCGGGTTGAGCCGAGCTCGATGCCCAGCGCGGTCTGGCCGTTTTCAATCAGCTCTTGAACTGTAGCGCTCATGCGTTTAGTCCTCCACTTGTCATCGTTGACGTGCCGAAATTGTTTCACGCGTTATCGACACCACGCTATCACTGACTCAAATGTCCGTAAGGGTTTGCCCACAATGACGAAGAAGTGCACAGATGATGGCCGCAGCACCATCATTTTCGACGGCCCCTGTGACAAAATCACCGGATTTCTTCACACCATCATCGGCGCCACCCATGACAACGCCGAAGTTTGCCCACTCAATCATGGGAACATCATTCGTGCCATCACCGATCGCGACAGTGCCTTCAAAGGGAACACCCAAGTCGGCGCTCAGCGTTTCAAGCCCGCTGGCTTTCGTTACTCCCAGGGGAAGAACGTCAGCCCAACTGGTCCAACCGATCGAGCATTCCCAGTTCCCAATAACTCCCGCATTGGTCAAAGCAATTTCAAACTCTTCACGGTTCATCGCTGGTTCACGAATGACAACCTTGATCGCGTCAGCTACCTTGAGGTCTTTGATCGGTTTCACGGCGAATTTTTCGATCAGTTCCCCGGGTGGAAAAACGTCGGAGATGAGGAACATTCCAGGAATTTCCACACCGATCAGAGCATTCGGCATCTCCTGACCAACCTGGTCAACCAAAGTCGACGCATCAAAAGTGGAAATGTCAGCAGACAATACGCCAGAAGCATACGCGTCAGAAAAGTGAACGCGGATAGCACCGTTCGAGCAGAGCGCCCACGTACGAGGATCCCCCAGTTGCTCAAGCACCGGCTGCGTCGCTTCCAACGAACGCCCCGTCGCAATAACGACGTTCATCCCCGCACCTTCAGCAGCGCCGATTGCTGCGCGCACACGCGCCGACGCCCCCGTCGGTAAAAGCACCGTTCCATCAAGGTCAAGACCGATCAGGATCTTCTTCGGATCCGTCGGTATCGATTCGGGCAACGCCTGAAATGCCGATTCGACCAGTGACTCAAACTGGATCGGTGCCTCACCCGATGGGGGCGGGGACACAAGGTTAACGATGGGTGCGTTGGAAGTTTCAGCCATGTGATGTCACTTGACGGGCTCGAGCACTTCCAGACCGCCTAGGTACGGGCGCATTGCTTCGGGAACGTAGACCGAGCCGTCTGCCTGCTGGTGATTTTCGAGGATCGAAACCAGCCAGCGAGTGGTGGCAAGAGTGCCGTTCAGCGTTGCCACTGCGGCCATGCCATCTTCGCGGCGCTCACGAATGCCCAGGCGACGTGCCTGGAAAGTGGTGCAGTTCGAGGTCGACGTGACCTCCATATAGCGTTCCTGGGTCGGCAGCCATGCTTCGCAGTCAAACTTGCGTGCAGCCGAGGTGCCGAGGTCGCCGGCAGCCGTGTCAATGACGCGGTAGGGAAGCTCAACCTTGCGGAGCATTTCTTCTTCCCATGCCAGGAAACGCTGGTGCTCTTCTTCGGCCTGCTCGGGACGGCAGTAGGAGAACATTTCAGCCTTGTTGAACTGGTGGACGCGGATGATGCCACGTGTGTCCTTGCCTGCAGAACCGGCTTCGCGACGGTAGCAGGTGGACCACCCCAGATAACGCTTCGGACCGTCGGACAGATCGAGGATCTCGTCGGCGTGGTAGCCCGCAAGGGCCACTTCGGACGTACCGGTCAGGTATAGGTCGTCGGCGGGCAGGTAATAGATCTCGTCCGAGTGCTCGTTGAGGAAGCCGGTACCGCCCATGACTGCGGGGGTCACGAGGGTCGGGGTCATCATCGGGACAAAACCAGCCTTGACGGCCTGATCGAGTGCCATTGTCATCATGGCGAGTTCAAGGCGAGCGCCGATGCCCTTGAGGTAGTAGAAGCGTGCGCCGGAGACCTTTGCGCCACGCTTGGTGTCGATCGCGTCGAGGCCTTCGCCAATGGCCAGATGGTCTGCGGGTTCGAAGCCTTCGGCTGCGAAGTCACGTGGCTTGGGGCCTTCGTGGCGCAGGACGACGAAGTCTTCTTCACCACCAACCGGAACACCATCGAGTACAAGGTTCGGCAACAGGCGTGCAAGACGGTCAGCGTCTGCGTCTGCTTCGTTCGCCTTGGCTTCGAGAGCCTTCACCTGTTCGGCAAGTTCCTTCGCCTGAGCGAGAATCGCAGGGCGTTCTTCCTTGGATGCCTTACCGACCGACTTGGAAACTTCCTTCTGGGTAGATCGAAGGGATTCGAAATCCTGCAGGCTGGTGCGACGCAGTGCATCAGCTTCAAGGATGCGGTCGACAAGTTCAACATCGCCACCGCGTGCGCGCTGGGACGCGCGGGCGGGCTCAGGGTTTTCACGAAGTGCGCGAATATCAATCATGTTTCCAATCTTAGGGCAGGGCTCGGCCTAGCGTTATTCACGACCAACGCTTGTGTGGATAACGCGAGTGAACAGGCTTCGGATGTGGAAAAGGCGTTTCCACAGCGATGGATTGTGGATTCGACTTATCCACAATTGTGTTTTCTGGCGGGGCGTGAAAAGCGTTCGATCGATAGTCTTGATGCATGACGATCTGGATTGTGATGGGCATTCTTGCTCTTGCGTTCGTTCTCTTTGGCGTCGTGTGGCTCTGGCGCTGGTATCAGACGCGTCAAGCACGCCTGCAACTGCGCAAAGATGCGATGCTCACCCCCAGTTCCGCTTTCGATCCCGAGGGCGGTCGCCCACGTCCGTGGGTGATCGTGAATCCGGTCAAACATGATGATTTGGATGCTTTCAAAGCCGAAGTCAATCAGGCTGCACATCAGATGGGCATTGACCACGTGCATTGGCGTGAAACAACCGCGGAAGACCCCGGCACCGGTCAAGCAATTGATGCTTTGGCGCAGGGCGCATCCATCATCATTGCTTCCGGTGGTGACGGCACGGTGCGCGCTGTGGCCGCGGGCGTTGCTGGGTCGGGTGTACGTATGGGCATTATTCCCGCCGGCACCGGCAATATTCTGGCCCGTAACCTAGGAATTCCGATCAACGATCCAGCCCAAGCGATGCGCATTGCTCTGGGAGAAAACCACCAGGCGCTTGACTGCGGGTGGTTGCGCGTCGACAACGTCGACACGCCTTCCGAGATTCCCGCGGAGGGAATGCTGGTGCGGGCGGCTCTGACGAAGAACAGAGTCGACACAGATACTCCGTCATCACTCGATCATGCGGACTCCTCACTGGCGCACCGCGCTCAGAATCTGCCCGGAACGGACGAGTATTCGTTTGTCGTCATCGCCGGTCTTGGCTTCGACGGCGAAACGATGGCTGCGACCGATTCAGAACTGAAGAAGAAGGTTGGATGGGTTGCCTATGTGGTGGCAGCCCTCGGAGCAATCGCGAAGGAAGGAACAAAACTTCGCTTGATGCTCCGCAACCCGAAACCGATCACTGATCCTGTCGGGGACGCTCCCAGAGATGATGAGCACTCTCGCGTCGTTGACGAATCCGCAACGATCAGCGGGGTCAGCGTCCCCGATCAGCCCGAATCAGTTCTCACGTGGGTTCATTCGCGCACTGTCATGTTTGCGAACTGCGGGGAACTTCCATTCATCACCTTGGCACCGGGTGCTCGCGTCGATGACGGGCTGATTGATGTCATTGCCGTCAACACGGAAGCTGGCGTACTGGGCTGGGCGGACCTGTCCTTGAAGATCATGGGACAGGGACTGGGTGTGAAGACCATGAATCTTCCGGTTTCCACCGGCAAGATTCAGTTCAGGCAGGCAGAGGGCGCATCCGTCGCCGCTCAATCACCCCAGGTGATTCAGGTTGATGGTGACGCGATCGGAACTGCGCGAACCGTTCACGTCCGGCTTGATCCACAGGCTCTAGATATTGCAGTTCCCGGCCTCGAAAACTGAAACCGGGAAATAAGCAGTCAGCCGTTCAACGGCCACGACGGTGCAACCGGGTAATCCGGAACGTCAACGCCATTTCCACCCTGAAGAATTGACGCAACCCAGGCGCGACCCGCGTGGAAATCCTCGTCGCTGGTTCCACGCAGAACATGTGCTTCCACTCCGTCAACGCGCGGGTACGAACCCATAAAACGAACCTCGGGCGAATAGCGATGCAGACCAACAAGAGCAGCTTGCACACGTTCTTCACAAATGTGTCCAACAATGTCGATGCTGAACGTGTAGTCACCCAAACCGTCACCGCTTGGGCGAGACTCAATACGCGAAAGGTCGACACCGCGGACAGCGAACTGCTCCAACAGGGTCAGCAATGCACCGGACTCATTCACCGGAAGAGCAACCTGGATCGTCGTCTTATCCGCACCCGTTGGCGCGGGGATCTGGCCCGGCTTCGACACCAGGACGAAACGCGTCACGGCACCCGGGTTATCAGCGACGTCCGTGTACATCGCTTCAAGACCATAGGTTTGAACCGAAACCTCGTTGCAGAGAGCCGCATCAAATGGGGCGTCACCACCGGAAAGAATTTCTGCCCCGGCTGCCGTGGAGGTGGCAGGAACGTGAACAGCGCCCGGGAAAGTGTCTTCAACCCATCCACGACACTGAGCCCACGCGTGCGGGTGCGTACCAATGCGACGAACATCTTCGGGCCGGGTTCCCGGACGAACAGCCAGCTGGAACACCACTTGGACAACCATTTCAGCAACGATCACCAGTGGCTCACCTCGGGAGAGTGAATCAAGAGTCGCATTCACGCCACCCTCAATTGAATTCTCGATCGGCACAACCGCGCGGTCGGCTTTGCCCTGGTGAACGGCGGCCAGAGCCTGTGGTGCACTGGTCATCGGCATCAGTGTCGCGTCGACTGGCGCGACTTGGCGCACGGCCTGTTCGGTGAACGTTCCGAACGGTCCAAGAAATGCGATTCGCAATGACATTGATGTCCTTCGTTATTTGTTTTCCGCAGAAGCAGAGTCGGCGTTCTCAGATACGGCGTCACATGCCGTGATCCTGTAGAGCTTCGCGGTTCCGCCTTGATCCACTAATTCAAAGCCATACGAGGTATCAACGTTGTACAGGCCCGGGAATCGAGACGAACGCAGGAAGTTGTAATACTTTCCATCTTCATCGGCGTAGTAATGCGTAATCCCCATCTGGTTCACGACCTCGCACACTTCAGGATTGTCGTGGATCTCGTTGAAGTGCTTCACCAGAACCTGCTGCCAGCGTTCCTCGTTATTGGTGGTCGACAGCTGAGGGAAGACCGCATCATGCTGTCCAAGAACTTCCGTGTACGCCGCGCCCGCAATCGGATCACCCAGGACAAGCGAATCTCCGGGAATCAGCAGTTGCATTCGACGAATCATTGCGAGCTCAGCGGTGTCAGCCATGCCCGGCTTCCCCAGATTTTCTGGGTCGTAGACGTAGTCGGTGGCGCGAAGGCGCGCATCCAAGGCACCCCCGCCGGTGAGTAGCAGAAGCAGGACGCCGATAACAACGTCGATCAACCAGCGTGGGAATAGTGCGGGCAGGCTCTCTTCGCCCATGTTGGCGCCCACCAGTTCGTCGGTTTGCCTGGCTCCGAAGAATTCTGGTTCTTCGGCTTCACCGGCTTGCACTCCCTCTTGAGCTCCGCCGGATTGCGCCACTTCTTCGGTTCTCAAGACGTGCGCTACCTCTTCGGTCCCGCCGTCGTCTTCGGGGGTGAGTTGCGCGGTCACACCCTGCGAAACGCGGGCTACCCACTCAAAAACAAGGAAGGAAATCCGCTCGAAACCTATCGCCATCAACGGCACCATTGTCAGTCCATGCGGTCCCATGATCCGTCGCGGATCCAAGTACCAGGGGGCCAAAAGGAATGTGCGGAACTCCCCAATCGGCGCATACGCCAAGAAAGTCAGCAAGCAGAACAGCAGGTAAGAGACGATCGGCCAAATCGCACCGGGCTCCCAATCGGGGGTGTCGGCATGTTGGGCAGGCCCGGCCTCGTCGATGCGGAAAACACTGAAGGCGTCAACGCTCATCGCAATGCCGACCAGCAGTAGGACAACTTGGACGGCGATCAGCATTGTCATCGCGGTCGTTTGCGAGAACGGTGGCGCGGGCGTGAACGTGTGACTAAACGCGTACTCCCACGAAATTCCGGCTCGCGGATAGTTGCCCATCGCGCGAATTTTGCCCGTCGTCAAAAGCAAGAAGGGGGTGACGAGGCTCGCCACGCAGACAAGTCCCCCGACGAAAGCAAGGGATCGAGCGCCACGACGGTAGGCGCGAATCGCGCCCCCACCGACACCCGAAAGGAACGCGGCGATCAGCATGACATAGATCGTGAACGCAGAACTCGGGTGAGCAACCGACGCGCCAAACATTCCTGCCAGTAGCAGGATCGTCAACGGGATCTGATGAGCAAGCACGCCCACACCCACCCGACGCGCACCCAGCAAACGCCGACCGACGATCACCGCGAGCGCGACGACGCCTGGGGTCAGAGCAAGACCGGTCGCCAATGGCCACTGGTTGTACATCGTCAGGTTGTCCGCAGGCATATCCAACAGAGCGCCTGCCAAAACGGGGGCTGCAAGAATCGCTCCGCGTTTACGCGTAATGACGCTGGTCATAGCGGTCGCACCAATAACCCAGACCAGCATCAGAACCAGCGATGTCACATTCGCGGTCAGAACAACTGTCTTCGGGGTTGCGAACAGGGCGGTGAAAGCGTGCCACGTGGTCGGATAGAAAACGTCTCGACCACCGTAGAGGTCAGAAAGACCGCCGAAGGGTGAAGCGTTCCCGGTTCGCACAATCGTCCATACGCCATTCAAATGGAATGTTGAATCCCACTGCTGGACAGGATTTTTCGGGCTTGCGTGCAACAGCATCGGAAGGGCTGCCACGAACGTACCGACGGTGATCATTATCCACATTGAGGCTCGTAGTCGAGCCTGCTCAGCACCCAGAGGCTGGCGTGGTCCAATGTGCGACAGCAAGCTTCCCGGCTGTAGGCGCCCTCCACCAGCACGGCGAGCGGTAGCAAACAGCCAGTTCACGCATCCCAAAACGAAAGCGATCCCGAGCAGGGGAAATACTTTTTCACGAGACCACGTGACATCGCTGCGATCAAAAACAACGGACAGGATTGTCAGGAAGCCAAGCGTGATCGCGGGAGCAATGCCAACCGCAATAACGGAAGAGCGCACCCAGGATCGCACCCAGAAGACTCCCGGCAGAATCAGCGCAATCGCCATCTCCACCAAGATCGGTCCGGCAGCCCACCACTGTCCAAGCACGTTTTACTCCTGCGGAAGCGTGCCCGCGTCTAAAGCGTCTACAGCGGGTTCGTCCTGGTCCTTGTGCGAACGGTGAAGGATGAACTCAACGATCATCGGGATCAGGGAGACGAACACGATCGCCAAAATAATGATCGACAGGTGATCGTGCACGAAGTCGACGCCACCCAAGACCGAACCCAGGTAGGTGATGCCTGCGCCCCAGAGCAACGAGCCAAGCGAGTTAAACGCCAAGAACTTCGGATAGGGGTAGCGTGCAATGCCTGCAGCAAGCGGAATGAAAGTACGCACGAAGGGGATGAATCGACCAATCACCAGCGCGCGACCGCCGTAGTTCAGGAAGTAGCTCTCCGCTTTGTGCAGATGCTCGGTCTTCAAGAAGCGCGCATCGTCAGAAAACAGGCGACGACCGTAGCGCGCACCCAGCCAATAGCCGATCTGCGCACCGATAAATGCGGCGATGAAGGTCAGGATGACCAGAGTTGGCAGGTGCAAACCCAGACGGTCGTGCAGAAGACCCGCTGTGAACAGCAAGGAGTCACCGGGAAGAACCGGGAACAAGACGCCCGACTCGATCAGCACGATCGCAAGTGTGCCCCACAAAACCCACGGGCCCATTGCTAGAAGCAAGCCCTCCGGATCATGGAACCAGCCGATGAACGTGCTCAGCCAGCTTGAATCGGCCATCGGCGACAGGGTAGGCGAAAGCGCCGGCAGAAGATCGGTGGCGAGGGTCGATAAGTTCACTCAGTCTCCTTGATACTCGTGCGAGCTTTTCTCGCGCGTTGGCGGGACGTAGCGCTCGGCATATTCCCGCGCTTCACACCCTACCCGTCAAGCGCTCGCAGTTAGGATTGAGAGCATGGAGTACACAGAGGATGACGTCACACCCGCAGGTTCCGGTGACGTTTCCTCTCAGACTGATTCTGTCCTTGCAGACCACGAGACCCCTGAAGACCCGCAGAATTATGCGGAATCTGAAGCTCTGGCTGACACCGCGGATACCGAATCTGACGTGGTGAACAACGGCGTGGATGATGAAGCGAAACCCCACACACCTGGCCGTCTGCCCGTCCCCGTTCACTATGCGGATAGGCAGACTCCGCGCAGGCGACGTCGCGAGGACTTGTTTCAAGCACTTTTCTGTGTTTTCGGAATCGCTGCCACGTGGGCAATCGGCGTTTTTGCGAACGCGACTACGCAGGGCGTGACAGAGGATGTCCTTCGTTTTCGTTTCATCCGTGAAATTCTGCTTCTTCCGATCACGTTGATCGAGGGTAGCGTTGTCCTGATCGCTCCGATTGCGATTGTGGTTGCGCTGGCCTTACGTCGGCGTATTTCCGCGATCGCTCATTCTGTGGGTACGGCGATCGTCGCGGTACTGGTGGGGTGGGCACTCCTCTGGGCGACTTCACTGCTACCTGATGACATCACGGCTCCTCTTCGCGTGGCGAAGGCTGTCGCACTGTTGGGTGATACAACGTCAACGGCGCTGGGGATCAACCTGATCGTGATCACGCTCTGCGCAATGTTCACTGTCGCGGGTGAGATGCAGAATATGCGAACCGTCCGTTGGGCGTGGATCGGCCTATGGGTGATTGTTTTCCTTGGCGTGATGCGTTCGTCGATGACTCTTCCGAGCGCGTTCATTTCCGTGTTCATCGGCCGGATTGTTGGTTCAATTGCGCGGTGGTTTTTCGGCTTCGAGGATCGTCGCGCCTCGGGTACGGATATCGTTTCCGCTCTTTTGGACTTGGGTCTGGTGCCAGTTCGCGTGGTGCGTACCGATTTGGATACATCAAGCGAACCACTTTCGGCTTGGTCGATTATCGAAGATTCACGAGGCCGGCTCCACATTCAAAGTCGTGACGTGCAGACTGTCGAATACACGGTGAATCGTCGGCCTGACGTTGACGAAAATCGTCATTATCAGGTGTGGACGGTTGATGATCAGCTGTATGAAGTGGTGGCGTTGGATCCCGGTCGCGAGATTGTCGGAACGCTTGTTGACGTGTGGAACAACGTGCGCTTGCGCGGAATTTCGCGATGGATTTCCCCGTCTCTGAAGGCAACAACGGAACGCGCTACGTTGACTTCCCTTACAGCCCGTAAAGCTGGTGTTCACACCCCCGACGTTGCTGGAATCGCTCAGGCTGGCGAGTCGTTTATTTCCGTATCGCAGGCGCTTCCACCGACGGCTCCGCTCACGTCATTCGAGGCTGACCAGATCAGTGACGCGATGCTCGATGAGGCGTGGACGCAGCTTCGTGCCGCCCATCGAAGCGGTATTAGCCACCGGGATCTTTCCCAGGATGCCGTGCTCTTAGACGATAGGGGGGAACTGTGGATTGTCGATTGGCAAAAGGGCGAGGTCGCAACCACTGAGCTCAACCGCCGTATCGACATTGCCCAGATGCTTGTCTTGCTCTCGCTTGCCGTCGGCAGTGAACGAGCTTTGGAATCGGCCCGCAGAACGGTGGCGCCCGAAGTTTTGACCTCGTGCGCAGCCGTGTTACAGGAACCGGTGTTGCCGACGAGCGTCCGACAAAACGTGCGCCGAACTGACCTGACGGAAAATCTGCGCGCGCAGTTGATGGGCGTTGAATCTGACGATGAAGTGGAGCTGACGGATCTTCAGCGTTTCCGCCCGCGCACCGTAATCATGGTGGCGGTTCTTTTCACGGCGCTCGTCGTTGTTTTGGGCTCGCTGAACTTCGAAGACATTACGGCAGCGGTGACGCAGGCGAACCCGTGGTGGATGGCGCTCTCGTTTGGACTCGCATGCTTGACATGGGTTGGTGGCGCGATCCCACTGATGGCACTCAGCCCCGTGAAACTGCGCTTCCGGGAGGCTGTCACCGCACAGATCGGCGCATCGATCGCGACGATCGTTGCCCCCGCCGGCGTCGGTCCCGCGGTCGTCAACCTGCGACTATTGAAAAAGAAGAAGGTTGGCACGGTTGTCGCTGCCACCACGGTCACTTTGCAACAATTGATCCAGTTGGCGTTCATCCTGTTGTTCCTGCTGATCGCGATGGTACTCAACGGCAGTTCTTTCTCCGTCCAGTTGCCGTATGGCACGATCCTTGCGGTCGTTGTCGTTGTCATTGCAGTGATTGCAGCTCTCTTGTCGATTCCGCAGTTCAGAAAGTGGGTGTGGTCGAAGATCGAGCCGACATGGACTCAGGTGCACCCCCGTCTGATCTGGATTGTTGGACAGCCTCAACGTCTGCTTGCCATTCTTGGCGGAAATGTTCTGATGAACGTCGGTTTCATCGGAGCTTTCTGGGCGGCCCTTGCCGCGATGGGTGGCTCCATGAACCTCCTGTCACTGGCTTTGACCTACTTGGCTTCGAACTCTCTGGGTTCTGTCATCCCCTCGCCCGGCGGTATTGGTCCTGTCGAAGCTACCCTCACCGCCGGTCTTCAGGTTGCCGGCGTTCCCCTATCAATCGGCCTGCCCACCGCGGTCCTCTACCGTCTGGTAACGTTCTACGGTCGTATCCCCTTCGGTTGGCTGGCGATGAAGTACATGGAGCGCAAGGACCTGCTCTGATTCTCAGTGCGTGAGTACTCTTGTTCGACCACGCGACGATTTTCATTCGCTATGAAACAATAGGGGTATGACAACGCAGTCGAATCCTCATACAGCCCTTGCCCCTCTACCCGCTCCCCTGGCCGAACTGGCCGCAGGCGTGGAACTCCTTGATCCGATGGAAGCGCCCGCAATTCGCTGGGGCATCCTCGGTGCTGGCGGAATTGCAGCAGTTTTTGCTCATGACGTCGCCGCCTACTCGTCCGGCGTGATGGCAGGTATCGCAGCTCGCGATCCGAAGCGCGCTCAAGAGTTCGCCGCAACCTACAACGTCGAAAAGGCCTACGACTCGTACGAGGACCTCGTTGCAGCCGATGATATTGACGCCGTCTACGTCGCCACCGTCCACCCGCAGCACGAGAAACTGGCGACCCTCGCGCTCAACGCCGGCAAGCCGGTCTTGGTGGAAAAGTGTTTCACCATGGATGCCGTTTCCGCGAAGCGCGTCCTGGATCTGGCGAAGGAAAAGGACCTGTTCTGCATGGAAGCCATGTGGACGCGTCACCTGCCACACCAGAAGGTACTCAGCCAGATTGTCGCCAATGGTGGTCTCGGTGCGGTTTCGACCGTTCACGCTGATCACGGCCAAAAGCTGGAGCATATTCGTCGCATGTGGGATCCCGAGCTCGGTGGTGGCGCTCTGATGGATCTTGGCGTCTACTCGATGTCTTTCGTCCACCAGATTCTTCCGGACGTGAAGCTTGTGGGAGCAACCGCAAACCTCACCGATCTGGGGGTCGACGTCCAGTCCGCCGCCCTATTGAAGACCGACACCGCGGTGGCAATGGCGGCCTCGAACTTCAACGGCCGATCCGCAACCTACGGCGAAGTTGTTTTCGAACGCGGCGCTGTTGAGATGGAAGAGCAGTTCTACCGTCCCTCGACTCTGCGCCTGCGCACTTTCGGTGAAGGCAAGCGCGAAAATGGTGAGACCGTTGAATGGTCGGGCATCGTCCCCGGTGGCTTCCAGTACCAGGCGGCCGAGGTCGCTCGTTGCTTGACCGCCGGCAAGAAAGAATCCGATACGATGCCCAGGTCAGCGACCCTGCGCGTGATGGAACTTCTGGACGAGATGCGCGCTCAGACGAACATCGTTTACCCGTGGGAGAAGTGAGCGTCAGCTTTCCTGACTTCACACGTTTGAATGGCCCCGTTTTCCTCTTTGGGAAAGCGGGGTCGCTTCTTTCAGTGTGTTTCAGCGCTTATGCGCCGTCCACACGAGCGTCGTATACGGAATAATCACCGGTTTTTCAGGCTCATAGGCGAGGTGTTCGTAGAGGTACCAGCGCAGATTGTCCTGCATCCGCGCCCGTCCGCCTTCGTTTTGACGCAGGTAGGACGATCGCGTTGTGCCCAAGCGAAGAATGTCCTCAGGGGTGATGCGCTCTTCGAAGTTCACGAGGCCGAGCACCGGCTCAGTGAATTGGCTGGAAAAGCTCGGAGGCTTGTCGGGTCGGTGCACGTCACCGGACCTCATAATTCTGGTCAGGCGATGAACCCAGGGGATGGAAACATCCATTTGGTTCCACACCACTCCAATCCCACCGCGATCCTTCAGGATTCGGCTTGCTTCGTAGCTCGCGAGCTCTTCGTCGACCCAGTGCCACGATTGCGCATAGACAACGAGGTCGACACTGCCGGTCGGCAAACCGGTATCTTCTGCGGTTCCATCGTGAATCGCGATGAGGTGACGCCAGCATGGTGAGCGCTCTTCGAGTGCTTCACTCATCTGCTGGCGCATTGCTTCTGACGGTTCAACAGCCTCCACGCATATGCCACGCTCGGCAATAAGCGCGCTCATTTTGCCTGTTCCAGCACCAATATCGGCAATGCGGGGGCACTGCTCGCCAGCGGGATCACTCTTGCCAGCGGAATGATCTGCCAAGCCCCGCCTCGTCACTTCGACAAGCTGGTCAACGACCGAAGCTGGGTATGCCGGACGCACCGAGGCGTACTCGGGGGAGGCAATGTCGAAAGGATTCATTAGCGAGAAGTCTAGTCACTGCGAACGCTCAGGCGAGGATGGGACAGACGAATGCGTTGGGTAGGCAATAGGCTCGCGCAATGTCAGGTCAGAACGATCGCGTCAGCGAGCTCTTGTGGTTGATCGACCAGAAGGCGAGCATCATCTTGCTCGGCCCAGGTGCGCCAATGTGGCCGATATGTGTCTCCATCGCGGGCAATCGCGCGGTCGTAGCGGACGGGTTCGCCGCCCTCAGCTTCGACCCAGATGACGTAGTCCGCGAGCGCACAACTACGCTCAGTCAGCGCCCCGCACCCTTCGACGATCGTGGGAACACCGGGAAGAACCTGCTTTGGGTCACGTTCAGTGGATGCTTCCCAATCCCAGGGGCGATAGGTGGCGATGCGACCCGCACGAAGGTCGGCCATCACCGTTTCGGTGATGGATTGTGCGCCGGCGAGACCCTGCCAACCGCGATACCACTCGTCGGGGCCAATGATTCGCCACGTGTATCCGCCAGCCATGTCATTCAGGACATCACGAAGAGCGAGTGCAAACGTGGATTTGCCTGCGCCCGACAGCCCGTCAACCAGAATGATCGGGGTTTCGCTGGCTGAGGCGCGCGCGTGACTCAGCGTCACTTCGACAATCTCGGCGGGTAACGGCTGACCCGGAGCCCAGGAAAACCGACGTTGTTCAGCCTGTTTGTTCGTCATCATCAGCGCCCAATCAAGGCAAAGTAACCGAAATAGACGGCAGCACTCAACGCGATGATCGGCACCAGAATCGAGACGATCAGCATGATAATGTCTCGAACGCCCATGGAGGACTGGCGCGCCCACGTGCGAGGTCCGGTTGCGCCGAAGCCTCGTGCTTCCATCGTCAAAGACAGTTTCGCGCTACGGCGCAAAGCGAACACGAGCAGTGAGAACGAACCGCGTGCCAGTGACACGACCTTGTGAGCGTCCCCGATTCCTCGGATCCGACGCGCCTGCTCCAAACCCTTCCAGTCAGCGGTCATCAGCCCGGTCATGCGGGCCGCCGCTAAGGTTGCCAGCACGGGACGGGCGGGAACGTGCAGGATTTGCGCCAGACCGTCCGCCATGTCGGTCGGATCAATCCGCGACAGCAACACGATTGCCGGCATGCCAATTGCCAGGACGCGCAGAAAGATTCCGGCTGCCATCCACACGGAGCGCTCCGAGACGATTGCGGGGCCGAATGACCAGAAGATTTCGCCCGCGGGATTCGCGTACAGCAACATCGACAGGGCAGCCAAAGGCGCTGCGAGGAACAGTGGGATCATGCGGAACGCGATCGTCCGGGCGCGAATATGCGTCACCGGCAGAAGCAAAAGTTCCAGTACCAGCGCAATGCCGGCGGATATGACGTCGATCGACAGGATTAACGGCGTCGTCATCAGAATCAGGGACAGCACCTGCGTCACCGGATTCACCAATTCGATAAAACGCTTGGGGCGCGTCGGCTCCATGACGGAGTGCTCGGCCTTCTCTTCCAAGGTGGCGTCCGATGAAGCGTGGCCGGCCTCGTCCGTTGGGATCTGGGGCACAAGCGATGAATTCGCACCCGCTGGCGCAACGCCGACGCTACCGAGATCGATGACGTTCTGCCCCATCGCTTCGACGAAGGCGGGGTCGTGCGTAATCGAGACGAGCGTCGTTCCGAGAGCCTGCGCACGGCGAAGCAATCTGACCAATTCAAGCCACGTTGTGCGATCCTGGCCGAACGTCGGTTCGTCGAGAATCAGCAGTTCGGGTGCGCTGATCAGCGCGCTCGCAACAGAAAGTCGGCGCTTTTCGCCACCCGACAGGGTCATCGGGTTCGCGCCAGCAAGTGCGGTTAGGCCCAGTGCGGCCAGGTGCTCATCAACGAGGTCGGCCAATTCGTCTCCATCGATTCCCTCTTGACGAGGGCCGATCTCAAGCTCACCGCGCACAGTTGTAGAGACGAACTGATACTCGGGTTCCTGGAAGACCATGGAGATTCGGCCAAGGAGGTCCTTTGAACGCCACTCGTGCGGGTCAGCGGATTCGCTGGGAAGACCATCCTTCGGGGCGGCGCTGATTGTGCCTTCAATCTGCGGTAACAGGCCGGCGAGCGTCAGAGCGAGAGTCGTCTTACCCGCACCGTTCGCGCCAACGAGACAGGTCGATTGGCCTCGCGGAATATCGAGGCTGATACCGGTGCGGACAGGATGCTCCGGTGAGTAGCCGATCGTCAGGTCACGAACTGACAGAATGGGAGTGGAATCTGTCTGCCCTCCGTTATCGAGAGCCTGATTCTCTCCTTCGCTCACTCCGAGCGCGGCAACAACATCGTCGTCGGGAAGCCAAATGCCCCGCTGTTTCAGCGTCTCACCCTGCTCGACAAGCACCTGATCAATCGGGCCGTCAGCTGCAACGGCGCCATCGAGGATCACGATCACACGATCAACGAGCGACGCCCACACATCCACGCGATGCTCAATAACGACCATCGTTGCGCCACTCACAGCAAGGACACGCTCAACCGCGTCGCGAATCCCCGCAACGCCTTCCGGATCAAGGTTCGCGGTCGGCTCATCAAGAAGCAGAAGACCGGGCTGCATCGCCAAAATCGACGCGAGTGCGAGGCGCTGTTTCTGACCGCCCGACAACATCGACGTATTGCGATCACGGCTGACATTCAGGCCAACCGCTTCCAAAGCGGCATCAACGCGCGGCCAAATCTCTTCGCGCGGAACCCCGAGGTTCTCCATGCCGAACGCCACGTCATCACCGACGCGCGCAAGCACAACCTGAGCCTCAGGATCCTGCATCATCAAGCCGATGCGACCGCGAAGATTCTCCGGCTTCTCGCCATCGACCAATAGGGAGCCTCGCGCTTCACCCTCATCTTCCCCACCGAGCAGGCCAGCCAAACCCGCCATCAACGTCGACTTACCTGAGCCACTCGGGCCCAAAACCAGAACGCGCTCACCCGGGTTAATCTGCAGATTCACCCCATCGAGCGTCCACTTCAGACGACCGCCATGACGCCAACCCCAGTCTTCGATCACTACCGATGCGGGGGTACGAGGCGCCCGCGCATCCTTCCCACGTAACAAGTCAGAGTGAGAAGCAGGGACACCGGGATCAGGCAGATTAGTCGTCATTGTGCAACGCCCCAGAAAGAGTAGAAACCGATCAAGGCCTGGACCCGCTGGCGGTGGCTTGTGCCTTCGCCAGCGGGTCCAGGCCTCGTCAATTCATCAGACGCGAGTCCGAACCTCGCGACCGGCCGCGAAACGATCCAGCGCGCCAGTCTGCGCAAGACCGCGAACCAGCAGCCATGCCAGCAGGCCCGCAATCGCACCCGAAATGATCAGTGTGATCAAGTAGGTGATGTTGAAGCCGAAGGACTTCGCCATGTTGCCGAACGCCAGGAACTCAAGGATCCACGCGCCCACACCGGCACCGGCACCCGAAAGGGCGGCAACCGTCAGGCTGAAGCGACGGTAAACGAAGAGAGCGAAGATGATATCGGCGCCCAGACCCTGAGCAAGACCCGAGTACAGCGTCGAAATACCCCACTGTGAACCCAGCGCAGCGGAAACCGAAGCAGCAATGACCTCAACCAGGATTGCAGCACCCGGCTTGCGGACGATCAATCCACCAATCGGGCCACCGATCAGCCAAATACCGGTAATCAGACCACCGAAACCGGGGGTCACTGCATCCAGAACGTCGTAGCCCAAGCCACCAACCTGGTTCCAGATCAGGAACAGCAAACCACATGCAACACCAAGAATCGCGGTGGTCACCATGTCAACGACGCGCCAATTCAGGCGGGGTGCGGATGCAACGTTGTCACTCATGCTGAAGAACTCCTCTCGTGTACAGCATGGTGCTCACGAGTAGGAAGCCTCCCTACGCCGGCATTACCCGGTTCAGGTTCGACGGTCGAAGGCACTTTGCCTTCCTCTCAACCCAGCACGCGTGCGGGTTCCCGTGGCACTGAAGTAAAGCCTAATCAGCGGATACACAGATTGCGAATTCAGGCGGTCGATATTTCAGAAAATGAAAGGACGTGCGATACGGAGATGCCGGATGTGTCGACAACAGGGGCGAGAAGTCGCGCCTGTGCGTCAAACATCGGCGACCGCGTGATCGAGGGTGCCTTCCTCTGCGCGTTTCAACATGCGATGGCGATTGATCAGCGCAACACCGACGATAAAGACAATCCACACGAGGGACGTGAACAAGCCCTGACGCGTGTCCTCAAACAGGATGAGGACGGCGACCATCGCCAGCATGAAGATGAAGACGATCCACGCGGATGCTGCGCCCCACGGAGCCTTGAAGACGGAGGCTTCGTGGCGCTCAGGGTAGCGACGCAGGTAAATCAGGTACGAGACGATGATGACGACCCACACGCCCATGAACAGGGTTGCCGACATGGATGTGACCAGCGTGAACGCCGCGGAGATCGACCCGCCGGACGCCATGACGATAATGCCGGACAGCAGGCAGACACACGACAGGAACAGGGCGTTCTTCGGGACGTGACGGCGAGACAGGCGGGCAAAGATCTTGGGGGCGTCTCCGCGCGACGCCAGGCCGAACAGCATACGCGACGTTGAGTAGATGCCGGAGTTCGCCGACGATGCAGCAGAGGTCAGAACGACAATGTTCACGATCGTCGCGGCCGCCGCTAGGCCGGTCATGGAGAACATGGTGACGAACGGTGAACGCTCGGGGTCAACCTGGTCCCACGGGGTCACCATCATGATCGCGGCGAGAGCCGCGACGTAGAACAGCATGATGCGCACGGGGATGGAGTTAATCGCCTTGGGCAGAGTCTTTTCCGGGTCGGCGGTTTCCGCGGTCGTCGTGCCGACCAGTTCGATGCCGACGAATGCGAAGAGAGCAATCTGGAAGCCACCCAAGAATCCGATGAAGCCCTTCGGGAAAACACCGCCGTGCGACCAGAGGTTTGATACCGCAGCGGTCGTGCCAGCTTCGGAGGTGGTGTGTATGGCGACCATGATGAAACCAACGACGACCAGCGCAAGAATCGCAACGATCTTGACCAGCGCGAACCAGAATTCTGTTTCACCAAACGCCTTCACGGTCATCGCGTTCAGGGAGAACAGCAGGACTGTCGTAATGACAATCGGGATCCACGCGGGCGTTTGTGGCCACCAGAATCTGACGTATCCGGTGATGGCAATCACGTCGGCGACGCCGGTGACGACCCAGCACATCCAGTACGTCCAGCCGGTGACGAACCCGGCCCAGGGACCGATGAGGTCGCGGGCGATGTCAGCGAACGTGTGATAGCGCGAGTCCGACAGAAGTAACTCACCCATCGCGCGCATGAACATGAACAGGATCGCGCCGATAATGATGTAGACCAGCAGGATCGAAGGGCCTGCTGTGGCGATCGTCTTGCCGGAGCCCATGAACAGGCCGGTGCCAATTGCGCCACCGATTGCGATGAGCTGGACGTGGCGGTTTTGCAGGTTGCGTTGCAGGTGACCACTTTCGCCGGTGTCGGCTCCTGCGCTAGGCGCAGGTGTTCCGGTCGCGCTCATGCCGTGACTACTCATCAGACTCCTTCCGCGTCGACGATATCGCCGAGCGTGTGCGTGTCGGCGGTGATGACGCCGGCACTACGGGTAAGCCGAGCACTGCTGCCTGCAAGGTCCGTCATTCGCTCACAGTGCCCCAATAACCGTTTACGATACTTCACCTTCGCGTTACCTTTTCATGCGCGACACATGGCAAACGAGTCACTTCACATTCACTCAACCGTGCCCCACCTGCGCAGATGTGTCGATTTACACGATCTTGCGCCTTCGCGTTTTCTCTTCCTCAATCACGAGGCCGCCCACACCACAAAGCACCAGGGCTTGCAGTGTGGGCGGTCTGAAGAAAGGTTCAGGCTTCGAGGTGAGCTTTGATCGCATCAAGCGCTTCAGCCCACATTCCCGCTTCGTCATCCCACATTTGGCGGGCCTCGTCTTCATCGTCGCTGACTGACGAGAGGCCGGACTCTTCGATGTGAACGCTCACCGAGTCACCCTCTTCAGAGAGGGAGATTTCGACGCGAGTCGCGTATTCGTCGGGGAGCTCATCGGATGCGATTGGATACCAGCGGAAAGCGACGACATCCATCGGATCCTCGTCTGCTTTTTCGACCAGCCACTCGCCCGCTTCGGGGTCAGTCACGTGGTAGATGCCCTCGTCATCAAGGGTGACCTCGTGGTCGTCGACCGGACCATCATTAACCCACCAGCCAGGTTCGCTGACAACTGCCCACACATCTTCAACAGAGGCGGCAATTCCACGGTCAACTTCGACGCGGTCGAAGTCCTCTTCCGGAGTGTTCTCATCATCATCGAAGAAGTTCATACCTCAACGGTAACCGGAATCTGCCCGCATCACTAGATGAACGCGAATATGACTTTGGGGTGCGTCGCGATCCGCGATGCACCCCAAAGTGAGTGAACGATCAGGAAATACGCGTGACGCGGTAGCGCCAGTTTTCCGGACCCGCTTCGATGGTCTCGACACGGTAGTGAGACTCGGACTCCTGCAGGTGAGCAAACAGCGGGTCAGGCTGATGCGGAGCGCGGATCTGGATGTTTTCGCCTACCGGCAGAGAATCCATTGCCGCGAACAAGGCTGCGCGACGAACGACCTTCGGGATCGAGTGAAGAACGAGTTCTTCAACGCCCGCACCATGGCCGTGGTGTCCGTGACCGTGATGACCGTGTCCATGACCTCCGCGGCCATGTCCCTTACCACCGCAGCCACAACCGCCTTCCGGCTTTGCCTCTTCAGCCTTATGACCGTGTTCACCACAGCCACAACCGGACGTGGTTTCTTCAACGGGGGCCTCGTGGCCGTGACCCTTGCCACCGCAACCACATCCCCCACCGTTTCCATGACCGCCACAGCCACAGCCACCTTCGGACTTCGCGTCTTCGGTGCCGGTTCGCGCGTCAATGAGCTTGAATGTCTGATGGTTCTGCGAGGGCGCTACCTCGGGCAGAGTGTCGGCCATTTTTCCTCCAAAAGCTTGAGTCATTCACTCGAAATATACCCTATGGGGGTACCCGTTCAGTATAGGAGTTCCGCGCCATTTCAGCGCGAGCAGATCAGTCTTCGCGGAGCGCGAATTCTGCTTCGACCTCGACGGATACGTTTAACGGCAGGGCCGCAACACCGACTGCAGAACGCGCGTGTGCGGTGCCGAAGATTTCAGCAAACAGTTCAGACGCGCCATTGATGACGCCGGCCTGGCCGTAGAAGTCAGGGCGCGACGACACGAAGCCAACAACCTTGACGACACCTGCTAGGTTGTCGACTCCACCCGCCAACGCTGCGGCTGCCGCGAGCGCGTTGAGCGCGCAGACGCGCGCGGCATCCTTGGCATCTTCGAGGTCAACTGCATCCTCACCGACTGCGCCGATGCAAACGGGTTCACCGTTAACAACGGGGATCTGACCCGAGGTCCGGATAACACCGCGGTCGAGGACGGCCGGCACATATGCGGCAACAGGAGTTGCGACGGGCGGAAGTTCCAGGCCAAGTTCGGCAAGTTTTTCAGATGGCAGGCTCATGACTGTCCTTTCAGTTTTCGCTGATCATATTCGTCGCAGGCGCCTGCCCGCTCCTTAGTGTCGAGTTAGTGTCGAGCAGCGCCGATTGCCTTCTACGTTAGGCGTCTTTGCCATCGTCCGCGACCGCGCGAGGATGATCGTCACTGCGAAGACACCAATGTTCACTCCAAGGAATGAAACGACAAGGTCGGCACGCTGTGGAGGACATAGGGTTCACATAGGCATTAGGGCCAATTGATGTGATGTGGCACCACTCATCGTTTTACGACACTTCGGTTGCACGTTTTTATGTCGCCTGTCACTAACAATCTCACCTTTCGACACGTATAAACCGCGCTATTACGCGACTTTTTCAGGGCTCACACAAATTGTTGACAATCAACCTACGGTCGAAGACATGGTTGAAGTGAGAATCCACGGCCGAGGAGGACAGGGAGTCGTCACGGCATCCGACCTGTTAGCAATGGCTGCTTTTACAGACGGACACCACACGCAAGCTTTCCCATCCTTCGGTTCAGAACGTACTGGCGCACCCGTTGTGTCCTTCTGCAGGATCACCGACAAGGAGATTCGTACGCGCGAGCCGGTGCTCGAACCTGACGTCATCGTCGTTCAGGATCCGACGCTGTTGTCGGTGATGGACGTGTTCGCCGGCTTGAAACCTGAAGGGTACGTGCTTTTAAACTCAACAAAATCATTCGAAGAGCTCGGTCTGATGGACCTCGTGAATTCTTTACCCCAGGGGCATGCGATCACGATCCCCGCATTCGACATCGCCCGCGAGCACATGGGCAGGCCGCTTCCGAACGCGGTCATGCTCGGCGGAGTCGCGGCGCTGACCGGCTTGATCGCCCTAGATTCCGTCACCGACGCAATCCGCAAGCGGTTCCCCGGCAAGGTTGGCGAAGCAAACGTTAACGCCGCGACCGCCGCATACGACCAAGTGAACGCTGAGCGCGCAAACACGAAGGAGGGCGCTGATGCGTGAACAAATCGAAGGATCGCAGGCGATCGCAAAGGCTGTCGCAGCTTGCTCGCCCGAAGTGATCGCCGCCTACCCGATCAGCCCACAAACGCACATCGTCGAGGCCCTCTCCGCGCTGGTGAAGAAGGGCGACCTGACGGGATGCGAGTACCTGAACGTTGAATCCGAGTTCGGTGCAATGAGCGCCTGCATCGGCGCTTCCGCCGTTGGCGCGCGCACCTACACGGCAACCGCATCGCAGGGCCTGCTGTTCATGGTCGAAGCGGTGTACAACGCTGCCGGCCTTGGCCTGCCAATCGTCATGACCGTCGCAAACCGCGCAATCGGAGCTCCGATCAACATTTGGAACGACCACACGGACGCGATGAGCCAGCGCGATTCCGGTTGGCTACAGCTCTATGCCGAGACGAACCAAGAGGCCGCTGACCTGCACGTTCAGGCGTTCCGTATCGCCGAAGAGCTCTCCATCCCGGTCATGGTCTGCATGGATGGCTTTATCCTGACCCACGCGATGGAGATCGTGGACGTTCCCGAAGCGGAGCAAGTCAAGAAGTTCCTGCCCGACTATGAACCGCGTCAGGTTCTCGATCCGGCACATCCGGTATCGATCGGTGCAATGGTCGGTCCCGAGGCCTACACCGAGGTCCGCTACCTCGCTCACCATCGCCAGATGCAGGCGCTGGAACTCATCCCGCAGGTTCAAAAGGAATTCGCCGAAATCTTCGGACGCGATTCGGGCGGTCTGGTTCGCCCCTACCGTTTGGATGACGCCGAGACGATCATCGTGTCAATGGGCTCCGTGCTGGGCACCATCAAGGACGTCGTCGACGAACGCCGCGAGCGCGGCGAAAAGATCGGCGTTCTGGGCATCACGAGTTTCCGCCCGTTCCCGATCGACGCGGTGCGCGAGGCCCTGAAGAACGCCAAGCGTTTCGTGAACATCGAGAAAGCCTTCTCCGTTGGTATCGGTGGCATAGTGTCGTCGCACTGCCGTTCAGCCGTTCGCGGGATGGGCATCGACAACTACGAGGTCATCGCTGGCCTGGGTGGTCGCCCGATCACGAAGGCATCACTCGACTCGATGCTGGACGACTTGGAAGCGGGCACGCTACCCGCGCAGACGTTCTTGGATCTGGATCACGAGCTGGTGGACGCCGAGCTCGCACGCGAAAACGCCACGCGCCGAAGTGGCCCGACCGCAGAGAACATCATGCGTGATTCGAAGGCCCGCACCGATGCGGCTCTAGGGAATTGAGAGGGATAACTGATGGCTGTTGAACTTGGCATTCCCGGTGTTGGCGCGACGCAGATCCCTGCTCGCGAGCACGTGAAGTTTTATCAGGTTGGGTCCTACGCGGTGGGCAACCGACTTGCTGATGAGGACTACCGTTCGGTTCAGTCCGATCCGAATCGTCTCAATACGCTGACGTCTGGCCACCGCGCCTGTCAAGGGTGTGGCGAGGCACTAGGTGCTCGCTACGCGCTTGATACGGCGGCGGCCGCAGCTCACGGTGACCTTGTCACGGTGAATGCAACCGGGTGCCTCGAGGTTTTCTCAACCCCCTATCCCGAGTCGGCCTGGACCCTGCCGTGGCTACACTCCCTGTTCGGTAATGCTCCTGCCGTTGCGGCAGGCGCTGCCGCTGGCTTGCGAGCCAAGGGTAAGCAGACTCGAGTCATCGCTCAGGGCGGTGACGGTGGCACGGTCGATATCGGCATGGGTTGCCTGTCGGGCATGTTCGAACGTAACGACGACGTCCTCTACATCTGCTACGACAACGAGGCGTATATGAACACGGGCGTTCAGCGTTCCGGCGCAACGCCTCCAACCGCTCGCACCGCGACGACTCAGCCGGTTGGCAAAAACCCCGGCAACCGTTTCGGTCAGGGCAAAGACATGGCTCGCATCGCCATGGCGCACGAGATTCCCTACGTTGCCACGGCCACGGTCGCTGACCTTCGCGACCTGGAATACAAGGTCAACAAGGCGATGAGCTACCACGGTGCCCGCTACATTCATGTCCTCGTCCCCTGCCCACTCGGCTGGGGCGCGGCCTCAAATATCACCGTGAAACTCGCACGACTGGCAACGCAAACGGGACTCTTCCCCGTCTTCGAAGCAGAGGGTGGCGAAATCACGTCGGTGACAAAGATCCGCCGTCCCGCTCCCGTCGAAGAATACCTGCGCCCGCAACGTCGCTTTGCCCATCTGTTCAAGGGCGGGGGCGATCCTGAAACTCTTGCACGCCTGCAGGCGATTGCTGACCGAAATATCCGTCGCTACGGCTTGATCGACGCAGATCAGCTGGACGAAGACGTTCTCGACCGCGTCCTGCGCGCACCCGAAGATCCCGAGGGTCGCTTCACAGACGACGAGACCGGCAAGTAAGGAAGAGGACCAGACAATGACGATTGAAACTCAGCCCTTCGCGATCACACTGAATGTGGGGTCGTCGCTGGCAAACGAAACCGGTTCATGGCGCACTGAACGCCCCGTGTACGTTAACCTTCTTCCTCCGTGTAACGTCGCATGCCCCGCTGGCGAGAACATTCAGCAGTGGCTCTACCACGCTGAAGAAGGCGACTACGAGAGCGCATGGCGCGAAATCATGGTCAACAACCCGCTACCCGCAACGATGGGGCGCGTCTGCTACCACCCGTGTCAGACCGCATGTAACCGCGTGCAGGTTGACGAGGCCGTTGGTATTAACGCGATCGAGCGCTTCCTTGGCGACAAGGCAATCGCTGAAGGGTGGACGGTTCCGGTGACCGCTCCCGATTCGGGGAAGTCCGTGCTGATCGTTGGCGCCGGCCCCTCCGGTTTGTCGGCTGCCTACCATCTGCGCATGGCTGGCCACCGCGTGCATATCAAGGAAGCGGGCCCGATGGCCGGTGGCATGATGCGTTTCGGTATCCCGTCCTACCGGTTGCCTCGTCATATCCTCGAAGCGGAAATCAAGCGCATCGAAGACATGGGCGTCACTTTCGAGTTCAATGCGAAGGTGGAGAACATCGACGACGAGGTCGGCAACTGGGACGCGATCTTCTTGGCTGTCGGCGCTCACATCGGTAAGCGCGCCTACATTCCCGCTGGTGAATCGGCGAAGATCATGGACGCCGTTTCGGTTCTTGAAGACGTCGAAACCGGCGAGAAGCCGATGCTCGGCCGTCGAGTCGTCGTCTACGGTGGCGGCAACACAGCTGTCGACGTTGCCCGCACGGCAAAGCGCCTGGGTGCCAGCGAGGCAATCATCGTCTACCGCCGTACCCGCGACCGCATGCCCGCTCACGACATGGAAGTTGCCGAGGCCGAGGAAGAGGGCATCATGATGCGCTGGCTCTCGACCGTGAAGCATGTTGACGGCGAGAAGCTGACGATCGAAAAGATGGAGCTGGACGAAAGTGGCTTCCCGCAGCCGACCGGCGAATTCGAGGAACTCGGCGCCGATTCGCTGATCATGGCTCTGGGCCAGGAGGCAGATCTGTCGCTGATTGAAAATGCGGCCGACATCGAAATCAAGGATGGTGTCGTCACCGTTAACGATCAGATGATGACCGGGATCCAGGGCGTTTTCGCTGGTGGCGACATGGTTCCTTCCGAGCGCACGGTCACGGTTGCGATCGGCCATGGCAAGAAGGCATCGCGCTACATTGACGCCTATTTACGAGGCGCCACATACACGCCAGCCGAAAAGCCCGGCGATGCATCGTTGAGCCGTATGACCACGTGGTACTACTCGGACGCGCCGCACCAGGTGCGCGAAAAGCTTGAAGGGCCTCGTCGCGCCTCCACGTTCGACGAGGTCGTTCAGGGCCTGGATGAAGAATCAGCCGTCTTCGAGGCACGTCGTTGCATGTCGTGTGGCAACTGCTTCGGATGCGACAACTGCTTCGGCGTCTGCCCGGACAATGCGATCACGAAGATCAAGCCCGGCACGTACGAGTTCAAGTACGACTACTGCAAGGGTTGCGGTGTGTGTGCTGAAGAGTGCCCATGTGGCGCGATCTCAATGGTGCCTGAGCAGGTATAACACTGCGATCCACACCGCCACGTCACCGCTTGTCATCGGCTAACAGTCATTGTTTTCCACCCCCCTCCAATAGTTGCCACTTCTCAGACAACAACGCGTGGCTACCCCATACTTTCCCGGAAGTATGCGCAGGTCAGGTGATTTAACGTGTTCATTCGTGCAAGATAGGGGTATGACTTCAAGCGCTCCTCACGGAAAGAACGCTCGTCTTTCCGAAGCTGAACTCTGCACGCTGGTTGAGAACACGCCAGCATCCGGTAAACCGCGCAAAATCGCGCTACTGGCGACAATCGCCACTTTTGGATCCCTACTCTTCGGCTACGACACCGGCGTCATCGCCGGCGCCCTGCCCTACATGTACATGCCCACCGACGCGGGTGGCCTTGCAATCAACGAGTTCGAAGAAGGCCTAGTCGGCGCATTCCTCGCAATCGGTGCGGCCTTCGGCGCAATCATCGGCGGTCGTCTCTCTGACCGCTACGGACGCCGCCACAACATTCTGATCCTCGCCGCCATCTTCGTGATCGGCACACTCGGTTGCACTCTGTCACCGAACGTTTGGATCCTGTATTTCTTCCGCTTCATCCTCGGCTGGGCAGTCGGCGGGGCCTCGGCAACCGTCCCGATTTACCTGTCCGAATCTGCGCCCACGCGCGTACGAGGTCAGCTGGTTGCGCTTGACCAGTTCATGATCGTCTTTGGTCAACTGCTCGCCTACTCGATGAACGCAATGCTCTCGCGCGCTCACGGTGGCCCGCAGGTGCAGGTCGCGTCGGATGCAACAGGCACGCTCAATGCCGGCTCCTGGTACGCGTGGGATCAGGCATCTCAGGTCGCGAACCTCGCCGTTTCGGACGGCAACGGTTCAGTCTGGCGCTGGATGCTTGTCCTGGCTACGATCCCGGCGATCGCACTCTGGATCGGTATGCGCATGATGCCCGAATCTGGACGCTGGTACGCCGCGAACCTCCACTACGCCGAAGCCATCGGCTCACTGAAGCGCATCCGTAACCCCGAACACGATGACGTCGCCTCTGAAGTTCGCCAGATGATCGATCTTCACCAAAAAATCGATGAAGAAGGTCACTGGTCATTGCATCGCACCTTCAAGGTGAAGTGGACACGTCGCTTGGTGTTCATCGGTATCGGGCTCGCGTGTTTCGACCAGCTGACCGGCATCAACACGGCAATGTACTACCTGCCGAAGATCCTGCATGCCGCCGGTTTCTCGTCCGCCGATGCCATCACGATCAACGTCATTACGGGCGCGGTCGCCACGATCGGCGCCGCTTTTGGCCTCTGGCTGGTCGCACGCCTGAAGCGTCGTACCGTCGGTATTTACCAGGAGAGCGGCGTGACGTTCTTCCTGTTCTCTCTGGCTATCGTGTTCGCCGTCGGCATCACCCCGTACACGCACCTCGATGGCACCATCGATTCGACGATCCCTGCCTTCCTGCCCTGGCTGGTCGTCATTCTGGTGTCTCTGTTCGTGTTCGCGAAGCAGTCGGGCACGGTCAACTGGGTTCTCGTATCCGAGATCTTCCCCGCCCGCATCCGTGGCGTCGCCCAAGGCTTCGCGGTCGGGTGTGGCTGGCTGATGAACGCGGTTGTTACCTGGGTGTTCCCGGTGATGATCGCCCATTTAGGAGCTGCGAAAACCTACGCGGTCTTCGGTGCCATCAACGTGATTTCCCTGCTCTTCTACATTTACATCGTGCCCGAAACGAAGGGTGTTTCGCTGGAAGAGTTCGAGGAAGAATTCGCGCTCAAACACGGGCACTGAGCTCCCACCAGCACTTTCAGCCCCAACACTCGGGCCAGATCCGAGATGAAAGATGGCAGAAGATCCCGGCCTCGTACCCAATTCACGAGGCCGGGATCTCTACTGAGCCCCTATCTTCCGCGTAGTCCGATGTGCTCAGGCGGAAGCGCCAATCTACGGCCAGCCTGTCGATAGACACGTTCTTTGTCGCGCCGGCCAATGGCGATGATTTCAACAATCTCAACGGTTGTTTCATCAACGATGCGGTAAACCATTCGGAGACCGGCTTTGCGCCACTTCAGCTTGCGACATCCCGCCAATTCTTTTTCAAGCGGAGTCCCCAACTGGTCAGCACGCTGAGCAAGCTTCTTCAACGCCACACCTACAAGGACCCGTTGCAACCCGTCGAGATTCGCGTATTCTTTAGCGCTTTCCTTGTTGTAGAAAGCTAAGGTGAAACGCTCACTCATTCGAAGAGTTCTTCATCTGGGATCATGTCAGCGTCATAGGACTGGAATTCGCGATAGAGGTCCTCACCCATTCCCTCGCGCATGCTGAGTCGACGACGATTCGGATCAATATCCCCTAGCCCCAACCGTGTGGCGACGCGTTGCAAGAAGACTATTTCACGTAGCTTTTCCAGCTCCGCGTACATTGATTCGTAGTCTTCGTACGACAGAATGACGGAATCGACAGCATTATGGTCGGTCACGAATTGAGCTCCATTTTTTGCACGCCGGCGAACCTCTGCGAATTTCTTAGAAGCATCCGTTGCGCTAATCATTTGATCCACACTGAACGTCGGTCGTGCCATTATCACCGTCGACATACCTGCCCCCTTGAAGTAAGTACGTAATATTTTACGGATTTAATGACGGAGTATCAACAGGAATTGAAGTACGCGCCCAGCAACGAGGTACTCGCCGAACCTCGAGCTTCACGCCGAGCACGCGGTCATATAGGCGATACAAACAGGCTTTCAACTGGAAAAACGTCGTCTCACACAATTAAAAGCCACCACCGGCCAAACACCCCAACACTCGGGCCAGATCCGAGATGAAAGATGGCAGAAGATCCCGGCCTCGTACCCAATTCACGAGGCCGGGATCTCTACTGAGTCGTACTCCTTACGAAGCCCGAATCACTCAGCGCTCAGCACACTCACAACCGCGGCGCGCAGGTTCTTTTGACCGTTCTTCAGTGCTTCTTCGAGTGGCTCAGCCGGATCGCCGACCTTCACAATCTTGGAAACGCCGTGCTCAAGAAGGATTTCAGCACCTTCTTTAATTCGGCCAGCGAAGATCATAACGGGGACACCGGCAGCGCGCGCGATCGCTGTGACGCCAGCGGGGGTCTTACCGTTGATCGTCTGAGAGTCGACCGAGCCTTCACCTGTGAACACCCAGTCGGCTCCCTGCACTGCATCGGCTAAGCCGACCGCGTCGGCGACAAGGTCAATTCCAGGCGTCAACTCCGCATGGAGGAAGGCACGTAGCGCAAAACCAAGGCCACCTGCGGCGCCCGAGCCCGGCAGAAGCGCGTCGTCTCCGTGACCACTGACGGTGGCGAAATGTAGGTGGAGGGAATCGAAGTATTCGACCTGTTCAGGCTGGACTCCCTTTTGTGGACCAAAGACTGCGGTGGCGCCTTCAGGCCCGTTCAGCGGGTTGGTCACGTCGCAAGCGACCTTGACGCTCAGTCCGTCCAGCAACGCGTCCAAGGCAGACGTGTCAACACTCGCTACTTGGTCGAGGTTTTCTAGCTTCGGAGCAAGCTCTGCACCATCCACATCGAGAAGACGCGCACCGAGCTCAACAAGCATTCCAATGCCAGCGTCATTTGTGGCAGACCCACCGATTCCGATCAACAGTTCGCGTGCGCCACGCGACAGGGCGTCGCGAATAATCATACCGAGGCCAGCAGTATTGGATTCGGCGACATTGCGTTCGTGGGGAGCTACCAGTTCGATTCCCGCACACGACGCAATATCGAGGACGGCCCGCCCGTCCGCGAGCGCGTATTCGGATAGAATCGGCCTGCCCAGGGCATCCATGCTGTCGACCGTGATTCGGCGAGCTCCCCACGCGGTTGCAACGGCTTCAACGAAGCCTTCACCGCCGTCGGACATGGGGACGCGCACGCAACCGGCATCGGGGTACACGTCATGGATTCCCGTTTCCATTGCCGTTACTGCTTCCAATGCAGTCATGTTCTCTTTGAAAGAGTCGGGTGCGAGGACGAATTTCACGGCGTTTCCTTGGGTGAGCAGGTGCCAGCACTGGGATAGTACGGACAAACAGCATCATTACTGTTAACAACTAACAATAACGTGTATTGCCTGTTGTGAGAGCGGAATTGACTAGGCTGAGAACAGGAACTGTCCTAAAGAAAACTGACAAAGGAGTCCAGATGAGCGTTTCGATTGGCACTGGTAAAGTTCGCGCAACTATCCAAATTCAGGGCGCGATGACGACCGCACTTTTTGAGGCAGGAACGGATAAAGAGTTCACTCCCTCATACGTTGCCACGTGGGAAGGTTTCCCTGAGGCCCCGATTTTGGACAAGCTTCGTGGCGACTTCCTCTGCGTCCCTTTCGGCGCCGCACCCGAAACTGCTGAAGAACTACCCGAGGGATGGCGTAATGGTCACAACGGTGCCAGCCCCTGGATTCACGGCCCCTCCGCAAACCTGCGTTGGAATGTCGAGGCGCTGGAAGCCGACTCTGCCGTACTCAGCCTGGACTACGCCGACGACGACCCGGTGAAGCGCGTGGAACGTCGCGTGACCTGCGTTGAAGGTGCTGTTGAATTCGAAGACTCGATCATCATGCGCGCCGATGCTCGCCTGCCACTTGGTCTGCATCCTATCTTCCGTCTTCCTGAGAACCCGGGAGATGCTCACATCGAGCTCGGCGAAGCCGATGGGTTCTGGGCTTTCCCAGCCGACTCGGGAACGACGGTTCTTGAACGTGGTGCGCGTTTCAGCAACCTTGCTAAGGCACCTCGAGCCGACGGTGGCACGATCGATCTGACTCGCCTTCCCCTAACCGAAGAGGTTGACGAAATCGTTCTAACCGCGGGTCCCAAGGACGGGCGAGTCACCGTGGTCAACGATGCTGAAGGATACAAGGCCACCCTTGAATGGGATCGCACCCTGTTGAATAACGTCATGTTCTGGATCTCCAACCACGGTCGTAAAGGTGCTCCGTGGGGAGGAACCAACCTCTGCCTAGGCGTCGAACCGATTACCTCGGCATTCGACTTCGGTGAAGGCATTTCGGCAGCGACCAGCCCTCTGACGGAAGCCGGATATGCCACCGCGATCGATTTAAAGGCAGGTCAGACCTACACGATTACTCACCGCATCAGTGCCGAACGCATCTGAGGCCTAGTAGTAGGGGCACCGTTGTTTTCTCAGCGCGGTTGCCCTTAACGTCACTCAGAATTCCCCCAAGAAGTCTTTCACCCACAACACCTGACGGTGCCACTGATACAGGCCACCACCCTCATGCTCGTTGAATGCGTGTGCATCAATCTGGGCACTCGGTCGCTGTCCGCCAGCCTCAACCAGCTTTTCCCCCCACCAGTTCTTCGTTGCATACACCGTCGACGGCGGGCAACAGATATCCATGAGCCCGGTCGAGAACAACGCGGGAATCGTCGCACGCTTCCCTAGCGACACAATGTCGAAGTAGGCGAGGGTCTCAAACACCATCTCGTCACGGCCACGGAACACGGACAGGTAGCGGACGACTTCCTGATAGGGCGTGTGTTCGCTTAATCCGACCGCACGGCGGAAGTCGGCCATCCACGCAACGTCGGGCATCGTAGCCAAAACACGCGGGTTCAGAACGCCGGCCACAACGGACAGTGTGCCACCCTGACTTTGCCCGGTGACAATGATCCGCTTCTCGTCGCAGTGCGGAAGGTGCGCAGCAGCCTCAACCGCGTGGTGCGCGTCGATATAGATCCGACGGAAGTAGTAGTCGTGAGGGTCTTCGATTCCGCGTGTCATGAGTCCGAACTGGCCAACGCCCAGAGGATGCGGATCGACGGTGTCCGCCCCTGTCCCCCAGTTTCCACCTTGGCCACGATTGTCCATAACTAGGTGCGCAAAGCCCGCGCCCGCCCAGCCGAGGTGCTCGTACGGGAGGCCTCGTCCACCGCCGTATCCGCGGAACTCGACAATGGTGGGCAATTCTTCGCCGGGCTGAGCCGTTGCAGGAATTGTCAGCCACGCCTTGATCGGATCGCCCGCGTACCCGCCGAAGGTCACGTCGAAGACTCGGTGAGTCTTCACCACCAGATCGGTGACCTCTTCGATCTGCACGGACCTCGGGTCGAAAGGATTCTCTTCAAGAGTCACCGCCCAAAATTCATCGAAGTCTGCGGGCTCGAAACTATCGGGGCGATAGGTTTCCAACTGGTCCCGGTCAAGGTCGAAGAAGGTCGACATGCGTACTCCTGCGTGTGCAATCCCCCGTAGCGTGCCATCTTTGGCAAACGCCGGCAATGGGGTAAAACGATTCCTCATACCTGTTTAGCAGATATCCGACCTGCATTTGACCCAACACAAGCAAAAGCGCGAGGCTTCAAGCCCCCACTTGAAGCCTCGCGCCGTATGGACAATCGAGAGTTACACCTCGCGCTCTGTCAGCCCTTGGTTGCACCACCTGCAAGACCCGCAACAATGTAGCGTTGCAACAGAATGAACAGAATCAGAACAGGTAAAGCAATGATTGTGGCTACTGCCATCAGATCATTCCAGTTCGTACCATATTGACCAATGATTCGATTCAATGCAACCGTCAACGGCTGAATCTCCTGCTTCGTCGAGAGTGTCAAGGCAAATGTGAATTCACCCCACGCCATAAGAAAAGCGAAAGACGAAATCATGATGATGCCCGGTCGAATCGTAGGAATGATAATCCGGACGATCGTCTGGATAGTGCTCAGACCATCAAGCTTGGCTGCCTCTTCAACCTCATACGGGAACTGCTTAAAGTAAGGGCGCAACAAGATCACTGCAAACGGTAGCGTCACAGAAATGTCAGCAAGCACAATCGAGTAGAACGTGTTATTCAGTCCAACCTGACGGAACATCACGAACATCGGAATCGAGATTGCAATGGCAGGAAGCAACTGAACCACCGTCAGCATGACCATCATCGAGGTTGTAATCACACCGCGCATTCGAGCCACTGCGTAAGAAACAGGAACTGCAATCAGCAACGTCAGAGCCAATACAGACACTGAAATTATCAGTGAGTTAACAAATGCTGTTCCGATGCCGTACTGACCAGAAAACACGGACTGAAACGAACCAAGATACAGATTGTGGGGATACATCGTCGGCGGATTCTGGAACATCTCTTGCCCAGTCTTCAATGCTGTATTGATCATCCAATACACCGGGAAAAGATAGACAATCGCAATCAGCCAACCGCATACTGACTTCAAGACTTGGACGCGCCGAAACTTCTTATTCACTAAACTCACTTGAGATCCTCCTCGTTCAAGCTCTTCACATAGAACCAGGACAAAGCCAGTGGAAGAAGCAACGTCAACGCAGAAGCAGCCGCACCGTTTCCGAATTCAAAGACCTTGAATGTCTCGAGGTAAGAGTAGATCGGCAACGTCGTCGTTGAATCAACAGGACCACCCTTTGTCATGGTGTAGATAAGGTCAAAGACCTTGTATGTGTTAATCACACCAAGCAACAAAACAGAGATTGAAACTGGTTGCATCAAGGGGAAGGTAATTGAAACAAACTGACGCCACTTGCTGGCACCATCCACCGCAGCAGCTTCGTACAGACCATCGTCGATGGTATGCAATCCCGAAAGAAGCAGAAGCAGATTGAACGGGATGCCGATCCATAGGTTGGCAACAACAACAGCGAACATCGCAGTTGACCCGACAGTCAACCATTTCACTGGTTCATCGATGATCCCCATGGATAACAAGAAGTAGTTGAGAACACCGTAATCCGAGTCAAAAATCCACTTGAAAATGGTGCCTGTAACAACAGGGGGCAAAATCCATCCCACAAGCAGAAGAGCACGGATAATTCCATTGCCCGGGAACGGACGGCGGAAGAACAACGCCAAAGCGAAACCGATCGTGTACTGGAAGAAGAGACACGACACCGTGAAGATGACGGACAGTTTCAGCGCATTCCAAAAAGCCGGGTCATTGATAACGACAGAGTAATTCTCAAAATTGTTAAAAGAGAACGTCTGAGAAATCAGGTTCGCCCCGTTGGCGTCCGTAACACTCAAGAACAAGTTATAGAGCAGCGGAAACGCGAGGAAAACCAGTACATAAACGATTGCTGGAGCAGCCAAGAGAAGGCCGAGACGGCGAGTGCGAATCTCGTTCTGAGAACGCTTGCGTCGCCTCGGCTTCTCATGCTGCTCAGCATCAGAGCTGAGCGTTGCTGTCATGATTTCACTCAGTCGGCAACAGTGGCTGGATCGTAGCGAATGCATCCTTTGCCGCAGCATCCGGAGTCTTAGCACCCGTCAAAGCTTCCTGAATGGACAGCTGGATCGCCTCAGAGATTTTTGCGTACTGAGCACCGTAGGCACGCGCGTGGGTGATCTCCATCTGCTTCTCGAAGACCTGCATCTTCGGATCGGATGAAAGCTTGAGCTTTCCATCAAGGTCGGGGCGCGGAGAAAGCTGACCCGAAACGTCACAGAAGGTCTGAACACCATCATGAGAAGCCATGAACTCAACGAACTTCAGACCAGCTTCAGCGTTCTTTGCTTCTTGGAATAGGACGATGTTTTCACCACCCATACCAGTTGCTGCTTCCTTACCAACCGGCAGAGGAGCAACATCCCACTCGAAGTCAACATCAGCAAGGTTGGATATTTCCCACGGACCATTCACCATCATTGCAGTTTGGCTGGTAGTGAATTGGGTACGTGCATCTTCCTGCGTGTAGTTAGCAACTGCCGAGCTCACTGCACCAGAGTCAATCAGACCCTTCAGATAGGTCAACGCCTCGGCGCCAGCAACGTCATAGTTCTCAACGTCACCACCGGTCTGCCAAACGAACGGAAGAACTTGGAAGGTTCCCTGTTCGTTCTTCACACCAGAAATTGCAAGACCAGCCTTGCCGTCGGTAGCCAGAGCCTTAGCTGTAGTCGCCAGTTCATCCCATGTGGTCGGAGCAGCAGTGATTCCTGCAGCTTCAAACATCGTCTTGTTGTAGAAGAGAGCAAGGTTATTCGAATTCATTGGCAGACCATAAGTCTTGCCATCAAGCTGGGTGGAACTCCAAGGACCCTCATAGAATTCGTCCTTCATATCTGCAGTGGCATCAGTGATGTCCGCAAGCAGACCAAGGGAAGCAAAATTCTGATTGTCAACGGTATCGATAATCGCGACATCTGGGACCTCGCCACCAACGCCACCTTGGACAATTGACTTTGACAGGTCGCCAAATGCGAACGAGGTGCGATTGACCTTAATGCCCGGATTTGCTGCTTCGAATGCTGCAACTGCAGCGTTCATTGCGTCATTGGATACGCCCTGACCCTCGTAGTCCCAGACTTCGATCGTAACCCGATCACCGCTGGCATCGCTCGAACCACTTGTGGCGGAATCTCCCGAACCTGTTGAACATGCTGCGAGTGCTCCCGCCAAAGTCAGCGCGCTGACAACGGCTACATTCTTTCGCATGTTACGTGACATCGACATGTCGTCTCTCCTTTGAAATCTCATCTCTGTGTGTTGTGGTTTCTGATCAATTCACTTCGCCGCGATCAACGAATAGGTGAACTCAACAGCGTTCGCATCGGCGATGATGCGTTCTCCCGACGCAAGGTCAGTGAAATTCATAGGTTCCTGAGAGCCAGTTGCGATCTCAATACTCTTGAGTGGCGCAACTACCTGAACAGACCAAGGAAAACCGGAATCAGAAGTAATAGTGACCTTCGATTCTGTAACAGTGACGTTGAACGTAACATCGCTCTCTAACGATGGAACAGTTACCGTTTGTTCGCCTGGAACCAGCCCGAACAAATACAGACATACGTTATCTGCCCAGTTGTAGACGGTCTGTTCTGAGTGCTCACCCAGCGGAAGTACCGTCCCGTCAGGAATCATGATCGGAAGCGAATCCAATGCGTGTGTTTCTGAGTACCATCCGGCACGCTCACGACGTGAACCGTCGAGAAGGTTCGTCCAACCATCCGTCGGCAGATAGTATTCAACCTCGTCTGATTGAGAAAAAACGGGTGCAACAATCATCTTGGATCCGAAATAATATTGGGTATCCACATGGGCTGACGTACGGTCCTTCGGATGTTCAAGAATCATGTGCCTCATGACAGGAATTCCGTCAGAGGTAACTTCACGAGCAACCTGAAGCACATAGGGCATCAAGCGATTCTTTAGAGCGACGAAACGTTGCGCCGTTCTAACTGCTTCATCGCCATAGATCCACGGTGTCCGGTACGAATCTGAACCGTGCAATCGTGAATGCGAAGACAACATTCCAAACGGGAACCATCGGATGAATACTTTCGGATCCGGCTTGCCTTCGAAACCACCCATATCGTGACTCCAGTATCCGAAACCAGACATTCCGAGAGACAAGCCACCTCTCAGAGTTTCACCCATCGACACAAATGTCGGCTCAGAATCGCCACCCCAATGAACTGGGAATGACTGCGATCCTGCGGTTCCACTCCGGGCAAAAACGATTGCCTCTTCTTCGCCACGTTCTTCAGCAATTGCTTCATACACCGCCTGGTTGTAAAGGTACGTGTAGTAATTGTGCATCCGTTGCGGATCCGAGCCGTCAAACCAGATGACGTCAGTAGGTACCCGTTCACCGAAATCCGTCTTAAAGCAATCAACGCCCTGACGCAGTAGCTTCTTCAGCTCATTCTTGTACCAGATGGTCGCTTCAGGGTTTGTAAAGTCAACCCATCCCATTCCAGATTGCCAGTGGTCCCACTGCCTTACAGAACCGTCAAGCGCATGAAGAAGATAACCATGTTCTTTCCCCTCTTCAAAGAGGTGAGACTGCTGTGCGATGTATGGGTTAATCCAAACGCAAATTTTGATACCACGGTTGTGGTAACGCGTAAGCATCTCTTCAGGATGAGTGAAAAGTTCGGGATCCCAGACGAAATCACACCAATGACTGGGACGCATCCAATAGCAGTCAAAGTGAAGAACGCTCATCGGGATGCCACGTTCTTCCATCTGATCCAGCAAGCCGTTAACTGTTTCTTCCGAATAGTCTGTCTTGAAGGACGTCGAAAGCCAAAGTCCGTAGCTCCATGCAGGGACCTGTGGAGCACGTCCCGTCATCGATGTGTATCGACGAAGAACATCCTTCGGCGTCGGTCCAGCAATAACAAAGTACTCAAGCACGTTACCTGGGACAGAGAACTGAACACGCGTGTTAACTTCGGATCCAATTTCGTAAGAGACCTTTTCGGGGTGGTTAACAAAAACACCATAGCCACGATCAGAAAAATAGAAAGGTACATTCTTATAGGCCTGTTCGGAAGCGGTTCCACCGTCCGCATTCCACATATCAACAACCTGCCCATTTTTTACGACAGGTCCAAAATGTTCACCAAGACCAAAAATTGATTCGCCTGGTTGGATGACTAACTGTTCATGAATGAACTTCTCACCCTCGGGGGATATAGCAATTCCCATCGACTTCAGGATCGATGATGTAATCTCACGATCTCCATCATAGAACCGGAGCTCGAAATGGTCTTCACCGCCAATTTCTGCACGCAGTAAGCCAGACGTAACAACAGCACTCTTCTTCGCTGAATCAATGGCGACGGTTCCATCACCTTCGAGAGGAGCAAGGGCAAAATTCGGAGCCAACTCGCAATAACCACGGAAGTGCTCTAAACGGACACGAAGAATTCCCTCACCCGCTGGCTCAAGAGTAATTGTCAGCTGACTTCCGTCTAGTTCCGCACCTTTAAATGCAATATGACGCGTCGGCGCGAAGACACGAACTCCATTACCGACAGGGACGATGCTTTGGATCTCACGAGGATGCTGAACGTTCCATCCATCCTTCTTCAGCCAGTATCCGTTGGTGAACTTCACTGTCTCCCCCGTTCTCAATTCCACGTTGCTTCACGTCAGATCGCGAATCGTCGCTACTTTGCGACCTTGGGCTAGCGCATTTCGTGATCAAGGATCACAAAGCACTTGTTTTGTTACAAAAGAAAACATACTTGGATAAAGAGACAAACACAACACCCTGCAAACATTTTCAAGCTACAACTTGATAACAAAAACTGCACCATCAGGAAAAACAAGTTTTTGACCAATTCTTTACTTGCGTAAAATTAGGTCTAATGTCCCACTCTTCAAGAACTTGACAGTTTGTAAGCAATCAATACTGAGAGCTGACACTGTCCTCATTAGCATCACAGCAACATGTCGTGCCTGCGTTGCCCAAACGGGAAACAGAAACGCGACATAGACGCGCAGAAAGTACGCAGAATCAAGACCTGCAAAACCTCCCATAGAAAAACCTCAATGCATTGAGTCCAGCGAGTGGGACGCCAGAACCTTCGCCGCCTGCTTCGCTGCACCGAGAGCAACGTATTCGCCGGGCTCAGGCAGTTCCACAACGGCATCCAGCATGTCTGCTGCCAGGGCCTGAACGGCCGTCGACTTCACCGCCGGAGCGCGGGATCCGGAAGGATCCGTCAGCGGTCGTGAGCTTCACGGCGTCCGTGGCCTGCACGTCGGCATCCGCGGCGCGCATCGAGGCCCCGGAGTGCGACGCCTACTGGGCGCTCCCCATCGATTCGGGCACCTCCGTCCTCGAGGTCGGCGCTGTCTTCGAGGATCTCGCCGCCGCTCCCCGCTCCGACGGATCGACCATCGACCTCACTCGGGTCCCGCTCGGCGTCGAGGTCGACGAGATCGTCCTCATCGCCGGGCCGAAGGAGCCTCGGGTCGTCCTCGTCAACGAGGCGGAGGGGTACCGCGTCGGCGTCGAATGGGATCCGACGTATCTCAAGAGCGCGATGCTGTGGATGTCCAACCGCGGGCGCAAGGGGCTGCCCTGGGTGGGATGAACCTCTGCCTCGGGGTCGAGCCAATCACCTCGGCCTTCGACTTTGGGCAGGGTGTCTCTGCCGACGACAACCCACTGGCGAAGGCCGGATACTCGACCGCCGTCGACTTCGAGGCCGGGCGGACCTACGAGGTCCGGCACCGGATCACGGCCGAGCGGATCGGCTGAGACGCTTCATACCCCGGGTCTTCCGGCATCGAACACGCAACGGAAGGATGCAACAGTCATGCAGTCAGGCACGCGAGAGGGACGACGAGGACACCGTCGTCCCTTCGATATGCGGTTCGACCTGCGGTAAGCACGGCGAGGAATGACGGCTCGCCCATCCGCTGCGTGTCAACGCGATCGCGTAGGGCGGACAGATGCCTCACCGCCTCATCGATTTGCGAACCGCCGAGCTTCACTTCGATCGGGGCCCAACGCCCATCGGCAAGGACGATCACCGCATCGGCTTCAAGTCCCGTTTTATCGCGATAGTGGAATACTTCGCCGTCGTTGTATTCCGCGTACACCCGAAGGTCGTGAACGCACAGGGATTCGAACTGGAGGCCGAAGGTCTCCATGTCCTTCAGCAGCGCCGCGGGAGTCGCGCGCATGAGCGCCACTCCGATCGACGGATCCGAGAAGTGACGGGTCGGACTCGTACGCACGGCGGTTTTCGAGCGTAGCGCTGGATTCCATGCGGCGAGGTCCTCGATCACATACGCGCGAGTGAGAGCATCGAGATAGTCACTCACGGTGTTCGGCGACATCGCCTCATCATTGACCGCGAGGTCGGCCGCGATCGTCGTCTGCGCCGCCTCGGTCGAGACACGCCGAGCATACGCCCTCATAAGGGCGCGCATTCGAGTCGCATTGCGGTTCACGCCATCCATGCGCGCAGCATCCGAACCGATGAGCCCCTCGACATAGGTGCGTGCACGCCGCCCGACATCAGCAGTCGCCGCAGTGACTGCCTGAGGCCACCCTCCCCTACACAGAAGTTCGACAATCCTTTCGACGTCGAGCGGGGCGATGGCCGCGACGTCGCCCTCGCCATCGAATAGAGCCCTCAGGGAGATCTCCCCACTCGAGTCGCCAGCCTCCGCCAGCTGCCGGTAAGAGCTCGAGGTGTCGGGATCCTGCAAGTAGACGACCGATGCGGCGGCTTCCCGAGCGGTCGAGGTCTTACCACACCACTTGGGTCCGGCGATGAGGACGGCTCCGCTGGTTTCTAGCGATCGACGAAGCTGTTGATCGACGAAGCGAGGAATGTAGTCCGCCATCTACTTACCTTTCCCTGAATCTTGAGGAACAGTGTAAGTGATTGCGTGAGTTGGACGGCTTTCGTTGCGTGAGTTGGACGAATTCTATTGAGTGAGTTGACTCTGGGGCTTCGAGCGGCAAAGCTTCGGTCTTCATGGACGAGCGCGTGGACCAGCCCACGATCTTGCGGGAAAACACATCGGTCACGAACGCGGTGTACACAAACCCGACCTTCGTTCGCACGTACGTCATGTCCGCGACCCACAGACGATTCGGCCGATCAGCTGTGAACTGGCGGTTGACCAGATCCGCGCGCGTGTCTGCCTGTCTACCCTTGCGGGTAGTGATCGGGGCCCGGCCCCTGCGCACACCACGGATTCGCGCTGTCCGCATGAGGCGTGCGACCTGCTCACGCCCCACAGTCCAACCAGCACGCTTGAGGGCATGCCACATCTTGCGCACCCCATACACCCGATAGTTCGCCTCGAAAATCGCGGCGATCTCGCCTGTAAGGACGGCGTCATTGAACGATCGCGCGGATGGGGCTCGCGTATTTGCGGCTCGGTAGCCCCGCGAGGACAGAAAACCGCCCGCGCGCTCACGGTTCAACGTCTGACAGATGAACTCAACACTGAAACGATCACGATATGCGTCAATGAAGGCAATCATTTCCGACGTTGGGGGTCGAGTTCGGACGCGAAAAAAGCCGACGCCAACTTCAAAATCTCGTTCGTCCGCCGTAGCTCTGCGTTCTCCCGACGCAAGCGCTTGAGTTCGACGCTTTCCTCAGTGGAAACCCCAGGACGAACTCCCGCATCCACGCGCGCCCGCATTACCCACCGTCGAAGTGACTCCCTCGACGTTCCCAACTTCATCGCCGTATCAGCAATCACGCTTGTCTCAGACACTCCAGGATCATCCCGAAGCCGATCCTCAACAAGGCGTACAGCCCGATCCTGAAACTCTCTCGGATAGTTCCTTGGCATGCGAAATCCTCTCACAACAACCGAGGAACAAAACCCGGGGCGCTTCACCATGAACCAAACGCATGCCCCACAGCCTGCACCACAACAACACCGCCCAAAGAATTCTCACCAGCCTCCACATCGACTCCACACCATAGATATGGGTCACTTAAGTTGCACGAGTCAGGTTCAACATCAGGATTCTCATCGATTCATTGAGGGCAATTCGAATATTGATGGGGGCGGTCCGCCGACGCGGACCGCCCCCATCGCTGAGTATTTTCCGGTCAGCACTCACTCCTGTTGAGACAGGCGCGCAAGCGTCTCCTCGGTATCCTTGCCGACCTTGCCGCTGGGGTGCAGGTAGAGCACTTCCTCCCAACCGAAGCCGCGACGCCCGCGAACGTACATCGCCATCGCATCCCCCCATGCACAGTTGGACAGAGTCGACCCCATGGCGAGCACGCCTTCCGGATCCCCCGACATGAACGGGGTAACGCACACGAGATCAGCCATTCGCTCCAGGGTCGACTCCGGGTAGCACGTGAGAACAACGATCTTCGCGCCCCGATGCTTCGAGCGATCGACGAATTCCGATAGCTCGTCGGATTCTCCGCCCTTGGAGATCGCGATGACGAGGTCTCTCCCTGTTACGACCCCCAGACTGCCGTGGAGACCGTCTGCGGGATTCTGGTACAGCGCAGGCGTGCCGGTGACATTGAAGAGATGAGCCATGCGCCGAGCGATCGTGCCTGAAGTGCCCGATCCCGTGCACACCACTTTCCCCTCCGTTGAAAGAATCGCCTCTGCCACCGCGACGAAGTCCTCATCGAGGCTCGCCGCCGTGTGCGCAACATCTTCGGCTTCTCGCATGATCAACGATCGGCACGCTTCAAGTAGTTCCTTATCGGCACTCATGTCCGACTCCTTTCCCCGACCTATCACGGCCAGAACACGATTGGTCGGGCTCATACCCGACCTGAGTAGAGGCCGTGCGATTGATACGGCCCGACTCTCAGCTGTCGTTCACTCCTTCATGCAAAAGCGGCGACTCGATTGCGCGGGACCCCGTGTCGTCCCTTGTCCCGCGAAACACGTTCAGCTCGGTGCTTCACCTCCCACTGGACGACGAAGACGGACACGAGAATCAGGCCTTGGACGATCTGATAGATGTACGCCGAATAGCCGAGTGCATTGAGCCCGGAGGAGATCATCTGGAGGATGACGGCAGCGATAGCGGCACCGGGAATCGCCACTCGTCCGCCGAAGGGATTAACGCCGCCGAGAACGGCGATAGTGATCGCAAGCATGAGATAGGAGCCGCCGTAGCCCGCAGAGGCTGAAGCTGTTCTAGCGGCCATGAACACTCCTGCGAGCGACGAAAGGACCCCGCACAGGACATAGGTCTGCACGGTCACACCTACCCTGGAGATTCCCGAATAGTCAGTGGCTACGGGATTCTCGCCGAGCATCACTGCCCGTACGCCGAAGGAGGTGCGCCCCATGAGCAGGGCGACGAAGACGACGACGACGAGGAATACCCAGAACAGGAAGGGAATGCCCGCCAGAGTTCCTATTCCGAGAACATCGAGTTCAGGGGTGCCCCCGTAAAGGGGCTTTCCCTTCGTCAAAGCGATGGCGAGACCGAGGAAGATCTGCTGGGTTGCCAATGTGGCGAGAATCGGAGCGATTCTCACTTTCGCAACCAAGAGACCATTGATCGCTCCTGCGACTACCCCGACGACGAGCGCCGCACCGACGGCGATCAGAGTCGCAACAATCGATGGGAATTCCGCATCGACCAGCGCATCAGACAGGAAGAGGACGAGCAGAGCCGATAGATTCGCGACGGTCACCGTCGACAGGTCGATCCCTGCAGTAGTCATCGCCACTGAGATCGCGAGAGCCATCAATGCGATCTCCGGCACCGCGTAGGCGATGGAAGCGAGATTCAGCGACGAAAAGAAGGTCGCCGGAGCCGCCAATGAAAATGCGATCGCGAGAACCCCGGCCACTCCCAGGAGCCCGGCGGAGTAGCCGAAACGCGGCATGCGGTGAAGAACTTGAGAGGTGAGCATTACGCACCTGCCTCCTCGAGGATCTGCGGGCGACGAACGGCAAGAAGCGCAGACCGCGCCTGAACCGCTACGCCCAGGAGAATGACGAAGCCAATGACGAAGCTCTGCCAGTAGCTCGATACCCCGAGACGTACGAGCGAGTTCTGCGTCAAGGAGATGAGGAGAACACCCAGGAAGGTTCCCCGTACGGACCCGCGGCCCCCGGAATCAAGAGCACCACCGATCACGACGGCGGCGATGACGTTCATCTCCGTTCCAACAAGTTCGAACGGCGATGCGTGGCGCGACACGACCATGTGGACCATGCCGCCGAGGCCCGCCAGCACGCCCGCAAGAACGTAGATCCCCACTTGTACGCGTGCGACTTGGATGCCGATCCTGCGTGCCGCTTCCCGATCCCCGCCGATGGCGTAGATCGAGCGCCCGAATGTCGTTCGACTCAAGAGGAGGGCGACGAGCGCCGCGACGCCGAGCACGACGAGAACGGTGACGTTGATAGGGGATCCCCCTAGGCTCAGCACACTCGTGGCTCCGACGGAATCGAACAGTGTCGGTAATGTCGCCAGGTAAGTGGATCCGATGAAGGCGAGGAGCGCTCCTCGGATAATGACCTGAGTGCCGAGAGTCGCGACGAGCGTCTCAATGCGATAACGAGCGACGAGAAGCGCATTGAGGAGACCGAGCACTCCGCCCAGACCTGCAGCGGCGAGGAACGGCCAGACTCGGCCGTCCACTCCGCTGGAATTCATCACGGTGACCACCGTGTAACCGGAGAAGACGGCGATCGCCGTGAAGGAGACGTCCATTCCACCCGAGATGATGACGGGGAGGAGCCCCAGGGCGAGGGCCATCGTGACGATTCCCGACCTGATGATGTCCCCTGCGAAAGAGAGACTCATCTGTCCGGGTGAGATCACCGCCATGCCGACGAGGATCACGATAATGACGAGAAGAAGAATCCCCTCGTTGTTCCTGCCCCGCAGGGAACGAATGCTGAAGCCTGACTTCATTCTGCTTGAAACACCTCCTCGACGCGGTCCGTCGTGACCTCATCTCCGGCGAGTTCATCGACGAGCCGTCCGCGTCGCATGACGAGAACACGGTGACAGACCGAAACGAGCTCGGGGATGTCATCCGATATGAGTAGGACGCCCATTCCCGAAGCCGCGCGTTCCCGGAGAATGTCCATGATTGTGGCTTTGGCGCCGATGTCGACTCCGACTGTCGGACCGTTGAGAATGAGGACCCTCGGGTTCGTCGCGAAGCACTTCGCGAGAACGACCTTCTGCTGATTCCCTCCGGAGAGGGACGAGACGGGGTCCTTCGGCGATCCGACTTTGATACCGAGCTCCTCGATCTGTTGGTCCACGAGCTCGCGCGCACGGTTCCAGCGGATCCAACCCAGTGCGGAGGAGAGCGACGCAAGAGTCGAGGCGATGACATTATTGAGGATCGACTGCTTCAGGAAGACTCCTTGGGTCAAACGATCCGGCGGAACGTAGGCGATCCCTGCATCGAGAGCTGCGGCTGAGCCTCGGAATCGGACTACCTCCCCTCCTACGCTCACGCTTCCTCGATCCGTACGAATCTTGCCGACGACAGCTTCAGCGATTTCGGAACGACCTGAGCCGAGCAGACCGGTGATACCGACGATCTCCCCCTTCTTGACGTGGAAGGAGACGTCTTCAAAGAGACGATGGGCACTCAACGAATCGACACTCAAGACTTCCGGTTCGTCGGGAGCCAACGCGCTGACGCGGCGTTCCTCAGTCGCGACATAACCGAGAAGCGACTCTGCGAGCAGGTCGGGCGTGAATCGATCGCTCGGACTGTCCGCCACGACTTTTCCGTTGCGCATCACGACGATCCGATCCGAAACGGAAAGCACCTCATCAGTCTTATGAGAGACGAAGACGATGGCGACTCCCTGGTCACGCAGTTTGGCGACGATGCCGAAGAGGACCTGAACCTCTTTCCAGGTCAGGGCAGTCGTCGGCTCATCCATGAAGAGGACCTTGACGTCGCGGGCGAGAGCGCGAGCGATCGCGACGATCTGCCGGTCGGCAACAGTGAGGTCCTTGAGCTCAGCATCCAGATCCATCTCGACACCGAGTTCGTTCAGAACCCTCTTCGCCGTCTCGTGATCGATCCGAGGCTGGCGAGTGCGTCTCCCCTCCGCAACCCGTTCGCCGAAGCAAATGTTCTCGGCGACGGTGAGGTTGGGAAAGACCGACATGTCTTGGAAAATCACTTGGATTCCGAGGCGTATCGCGTCGAGCGCGCCAAGGCCGGTGACATCCGCGCCGTCCAGGAGAACGCGCCCTTCGCTCGGATGCTCAACTCCTGACAGTATCTTGATGAGCGTCGACTTCCCGCATCCGTTGGTTCCGGCGAGGCAGAGGACCTCCCCCCTGCGAATCGCGATCGATACGTCGTCGAGTGCAGTGACACCCCCGTATCTCTTCGTGATGCCCTTGGCCTCGAGAACGGCTTGAGACATGCCTACCTCCCCTTCATCGAGGGTCGGGGCAGTGCTGGCACCGCCCCGACCCCGCTCAAGGACGCCCGTCAGAACGGGTAGTCCTTGGTCGTTTCCTTGGTGATGTCGATCCAGGCGTTGCCGTAGAAGGTCGTCGGTGACTCCTTGTCCTGCGTGACCTTCTCGTAGCCCGGAACCCCCAGATCGGCGCCGTCCACGATTGATCCTCCATCGAGAATGATCTCGGCGGCTGCGAGCATCGCCTTGCCCTGGAGGGCGGGATCCCATCCGGTGATCACATCGACCGAACCGTCATCAATGAGGGAGCCGACGATCGCCGGAGTCGAGGTGCCGACGACGCAAGTCTGATCCTGCTTCCCAGCTTCCTGAATGGCACGACCGATACCAGCGACATCGGTGGACGCCGAACCGATGAAGCCCTTGATGTCGGGATAGCGCGCCAGAATCTCCTTGGTCCGCTGATAGGCGGTCTCCTGGGATTCATCCGAAGAGACCCTCTCCCCGATGCTCGTGATGTTCGGGTAGTCCTTGAGGTGCTCGGTGGCTCCATCGGCCCATTCGTTGTGCGACTTGACGGTGAGCGAGCCGACGAAGTGTGCGTATTGCCCACCGGCATCGCCCATGCAGGTGGCGAGCTGATCAAGCTGATGGGCGCCGTAGTCCTGGTTGACGAATGCCTCGACGTCGGCGTCGACGCCGTTCATGCCGGCGGCTTCGCCCGTGACGATGACGATCCCCGCCTGCTTCGCGCGCTGAATAACGTTCTCGAGGGATTCGGGGGAGTTCGGGACGATCGTCATCGCGGACGGCTTCTGGGCGATGAGATCGTTGATGATCGCGATCTGCTTCTCCTCGGAGGCGTCATCACCGGCGGTCTGAGTGACGCTGATGCCGTGCTCTTCCGCGTATTCTTCGTTACCGACCTGCATTCGGTTGAACCAGTCTCCGCCGGACAGCTTCACGACGTTGACGATGTTCCGGTCCCCGCTCGAAGCGGCGGGCGCCCCGGACTCCGCACCTGAATCGGCGGTACGGGCGCCCGTGGTCGAGCATGCTGACAAGGCGACGAGTGCCGCCAAGGAGACGAAGGCGACGGCGCCTTTCCTCTTCGTAGTCATGGTTATCCTTTCACCTGTGTTGTGTGGAAGCGACTGTCACTCGCGCCCTTGACGATGGAGAGTCCTCCACTCCTTCATGAGTTCGGGGTGTTCGACCCCGAACCAGTCATGCACGCTGCGCCAGCTCTGGCGCAGCCGTTCATACGCCGCGACCGCTTCGGTATCGGGCGTGTAGATCCGAGACGGAGCGCTGACGAGTGCCGCAGCTCGATCCCAGTCCTCGATCAGACCTGCGGCGAGGGCCCCGTGGAGGGCCGCTCCGAGCGCCGGCGTATTGGCGGATGCGCTGACTTCGATCTCGCGCCCTGTGACATCTGCGAGGATCTGCATGAGGAGGGGGCTCTTCTTCGACAGTCCTCCGCACGCGATGATCCGCTCGATCGCAATGCCGCATTCCTCGAAGGCTTCGAGTATCACCTGTTGACCGAAAGCCACTCCCTCGAGGAGGGCGCGATACAGATCGACGACGCTTGTCGTCAATGTGATTCCCGCGAAGACACCGGACAGATCCGCATTGATGAGGACGGACCGATTGCCGTTCAACCAGTCAAGGGCGACGACGCCTGTCGAGGCCGGCGCCAGCTTCTCCGCTTCGGCTTCCAGGTGGGCGAATAGGGATGAACGGGAAACGGGCTCGCCGCCGACCTGCGCCAAACGCAGCACGTCGACGAACCAGCTGAAAGCGTCGCCCACGCCCGCCTGCCCCGCCTCATACGCCCAGTGACCCGGAATGATGCCGTCACGAACAACACCTTGGATTCCTGCGACTCTTTCGTGACGCTCGTGCATGACGAGGTCGCACACGCTGGTTCCCATGACTGCGACGAGCGTTCCGGGTTTCGTGCAACCGACGCCGAGCAGCGCGACATGGGCATCCATATTGCCGATGGCGATGGGGAGGCCGGTTCGCAGACCGAGGCGCTCCGCCCATTCACCCGTGAGTCCGCCCGCGAAGTCGCCGGGATCGAGGAAGTCACGCCCGAGCCTCCCCAGGACTCCTGAGAATCCTGCTTCGACATCGTCGAGGACCGTCGCTTCCGGGTATCCCCCGCTTTCGACGCGATAAGACCCTTTGTATCCAGCAACGTGCCGACCTCGGACTTCATGCCCGACGAGCTGTGAAACGATCCAGTCCTCCTGTTCGATGAGAAGCTCCGCGCGATCCCAGACTTCAGGTGCACACCGCAGGATGAGCAGAGCCTTCGGCAGCATCCATTCGGGGGATAGCGCTCCTCCGTAGTCTTCAAGGAAATCCGGGGTATCGGCGAAGCGCCTATTGAGGTCCTCTGCGCAATCCTGGGAGGCATGATCCTTCCACAGCCTCGCCCAGGCCCAGGGGTTCTTTCGTAGGTCATCGAGACGAGAAAGCGGGGTCAGATCACGCCTTGCGGGCACGACGGTGCACGCGGTGGTGTCGATGCCCAAAGAAACGATGTCCGAGCCGTCGACGCCTGCCTCGCGAACCGCGCCCTGAATCGAATCAGCGAGGGCATCCATCCAGTCATCCGGGTCCTGAAGCGCCCATTGAGGGGGGAGAGGCTCACCTGTGACCCACAGTTCGCGATCCATGACGCCGTGGGTGTACATGGACACGGCGCTTCCGATCTCGTCTCCGGTCTCGAGATCGAGCAGGAGAGCCCGGGCAGACTCCGTTCCGAAATCGACTCCGCAGCCAATGCGCGACATCGCCACACCTCCAAGAGTTGCTCATTTGAGCGCTACATTACGCTCAGATGAACTAAAGATAGCTCCACTCACTTGTGAATGCAACACTTCTCTTATATGCTCATATGAGCATCTATGGAGAGGGGCCGGCGACAATGGAGACCTATGACGACGTATCCCCCTCGACAGAGCCCGACCGCGAAGGTCTCCTCGCTCGAATCGCACGCAGCTTCTACCTCGACAACATGAGCAAGGTGGAGATCGCCGCCCACTACGGAATCTCGCGCTTCAAGGTGGCTCGCCATCTTCAAGAGGCCTGCGAACGAGGAATCGTCCGCATCACGATTCGCACGCCCAACGAACAAAGGACCGATCTCACGAGCGCTCTCGAAGGGCATCTCGGCATCTCCCATGTTCGACTCGTCCCCCCCTCGTCCGACATCGTCAAAGAACGTCAGGCACTCGGCGCGACAGCCGCAGAGATCCTCACGACCCATTTGCGCATGGGTCAACGGGTGGGATTCTCCTGGGGACGAACACTGCTACCGATCGCCGACTACCTGGGAGAGCTCCCCTCGACGGAGTTCGTGCAACTCACCGGCGTCGTCGGCAACGATCCATCGAAGTCCCCGATCGAAATCATCGGAGCGATCAGCCGTCGCTCCGGATCCACCGCGAAAGCGCTAATTGCTCCCCTGTTCTCCGCATCGGCAACAGTGGTTCATGCCCTGCGTCAAGAACCGGCCGTCACCGAGGTTCTCGCACTCTACGAGAAGCTCGATATGGCCTTCCTGTCGGTGGGGTCATGGCGTCCGCGCGTGACTCAACTGGCTCAGCACATCAGCACTGCCGATCAGCTCGACCTTGATTCCAAAGGCGCCTGCGCAGACTTCGGCGGTCTCTTCTTCGACACGAAGGGCCGCTATGTGGATACCCCGATCAACGAATGCAGACTCTCCGTCAGCGTCGAACAGCTTCTCGCCACTCCGATGGTGGTCGCTGTCGCCGGACAGATCGAGAAGGTCCACGCGATCCATTCCGTGTGTTCATCGGGCTTGGCGACCCACCTTGTGACGACAACGGAGGTCGCTGAAGCACTCCTGGACATGGATCCCATCACGAAGACCGCGTACCAACGAAACTGAGCAATGTATCAGCACTGGGCCGAAACGACGCGTCCCGTGTCGGCTGCGCTTCAACCTTTTCCCAACTCGAAACGGAAATAGAAAGCAGGTGAGCTCTTCCCCTGCCCGGGAAGGCGCGAGCCATCGAGTCGATCGCTCGATCCGGGGTGATCTCCGCGCTCATCACGACAGATGAAGTCGCCCTCGATATCTTGGAGCGGAATTCGCCTGAGCCCGCGTCAAGAATCTGAGCGGCCGTGGGAGCTCCCCGCCGATCCGCGCGCGCCCACGCTCCGGAACGCACACTCGACACCCCTCGTGCCCGCCGAGCCACGCCGAGAGTACGAGCCGGTAAAGATCAGGTCCGGCTAGCTGTACTTCCTCGGGAGGTTGTGAACGGCGTGGATAGGTGAAGGCCTCCTTGGCAGGATGTGGGTTACCACACTCGCAACCTGTACAAGGAGGCCTTCGTGACACACGCTAATGCACCGTTGACGCCGGAGGGAAGGCGCCGCCTGGCATCCTTGGTGGTTGATGAGGGGTGGCCGATGCGCCGGGCCGCCGAACGGTTCGGATGCTCGCCGGCAACGGTCAAGCGGTGGGTGGACCGGTATCGGGCGGGCTCGCCCCTTTCCGACCGGTCCTCCCGCCCCAATCACTGCCCCACCCGCCTGCCCAAGCGCGTCGAGCGGCGCATCATCGCCTTGCGTTTCACTCGCCACTGGGGCCTGCATCGCCTACCACCTGCATTTGGCCCGCTCCACGGTCGGGCGGGTCCTGAACCGCTACCACATGCCGCTCCTCGCGCACGTCGACCGGGCCACAGGGCTCGCGGTGCGCAAACCCCGGCCGGTGCGCTACGAGAGGCCCCGTCCGGGTGATCTGGTCCATGTGGACATCAAGAAGCTCGGCCGCATCCCCGACGGCGGGGGCTGGCGTGTTCACGGTCGCGGATCGGCCCAGGACCGCGCCGCGGGTGCGGCCCGCGACAGGGCCGCGAGGACAGGAGCCTCAGGGGCGCGCGGCTACCGGTACCTGCACCACGCGGTCGACGATTACTCGCGTCTGGTCTACTCCGAGATCCTCGACGATGAGACCAAGGCGACGGCCGCGGGCTTTTGGAAGCGGGCGGCTGCTTTCTTCTCCGAAGCGGGGATCAGTGTGCGCGAAGTGCTCACCGACAACGGGTCCTACTACCGGTCGCACGTGTTCAACAGGGCGCTCACAGACGCGGTGAAACACCGGTACACCAGGCCCTACCGCCCCCAAACGAACGGGAAGGTCGAACGCTTCAACCGGACCCTGCTCGCCGAATGGGCCTACGCGCGCCCCTACACCAGCGAAACCGAACGCGAAGCCGCCTACACGCACTGGCTCCACACCTACAATCACCACCGACCCCACACCGGCATCAAAGGCCAAACCCCCGCACAACGCGTTCACAACCTCACGGGGAAGTACAACTAGACCGTTCGGGCCGCACGCGACTTGTTGAGCTGATCGAAAGCGACCGCGCCGAGGAGGACGAGGCCCTTGATCGCCTGCTGCCAGGCCGAGTCGACCGACATGATCGAGAGGCCCATGTTGAGGACTCCCATGAAGAGCGCGCCGATGATCGTTCCGGAGATGCGGCCGATGCCGCCCCAGACCGCCGCGCCGCCGATGAAGCAGGCGGCGATGACGTCCATCTCGTAGTTCTGGCCAGCCGCGGAAACTGCGGCGCCCGCGCGGGACGTCGTGACAATCGCGCCAATCGCGGCGAGGAATCCCATGTTGACGAACATCCAGAAGTTGACGGACTCGACGGAGATACCCGAGAGGCGGGCGGCCTCGCGGTTGCCGCCGACCGCATAGATGTAGCGACCAAAGGTCGTCTTGTTGAGGATGAAGGTGTAAACGACGACGAGGACGCCACAAATCACGAGGACGAAGGGGAAGCCGATCGCCGCACCCGCGAGGATGTACGTGAACACGAGGATGAACGCTACGATGACGACCATCTTCGTGATGGCGAGCCACATCGGCTCAGGTTCGAGGCCGTGCTTGATGAGCGAAGCGCGGCGACGGAGCTGCGAGAAAACGAACATGGCCGTCAGCAGGACGCCAACAACGAGGGTGAAGACGTCGAGGACTCCCGCGAAGCCGAACCAGCCGAGGATCCCTCCGTTCGCGATCTTCACGAATCCGCTGGGGAGCGGGGCGATCGTCTGCGGGACCATGACGATCGCTAGACCGCGGAAGAGGAGCATACCTGCGAGGGTAACGATGAAGCCTGGGATGCCGACGAAGGCTACCCAGAAGCCCTGCCACGCACCGACGACGAGACCGATAACTAGGGCGAGGAGCACCGCGACGACCCACGGAATGTCCCACTTCGCCATGGCGATTCCGAGGAAGCCACCGATGAACGCGATGAGGGAGCCGACCGAGAGGTCGATGTGGCCCGCGACGATGATCATCAGCATGCCGATCGCCATGATGATGACGTAGGCGTTCTGCTGGATGAGCGATGCGACGTTATCGGATCGCAAGAGGCGCCCTCCGGTCATGGCCTCGAAGAAGATCATGACGACGACCAGTGCGAGCATGATGCCGTACTGACCGAAGTCGATCCGCTTGAGCCACGAGGACTTTGCCGCCTTCTCCTTCGTTTCGGCGGTGATTTCTTGAGTAGACACTGGGATCGCTCCTTCAGCTCTCTTGCATCATGTGGGACATCAGGACTTCCTGCGTGGCGTCGGCCTTCGCGACCTCGCCCGTGATGCGCCCAAAACTCAGTGTGTAGATCCGGTCGCACAGACCGATGAGCTCAACGAGCTCGGACGAGATGACGACGACTGCCTTACCGGCGTCGGCGAGCTCGTTGATGAGGGTGTAGATCTCGTACTTCGCGCCGACGTCGATGCCGCGGGTGGGCTCGTCGAGGATCAGCACGTCGGGCTCAGTGAGGAGCCACTTCGAAAGGACGACCTTCTGCTGGTTGCCACCGGACAGGGTGCCGACCTTGACGTCGACCGACTCGGCCTTGGTCCGCATCTTCTTGCGCTGGTCCTCGGCGAGCTCATACTCGGTGAGGTCCGAGATGACGCCCGCCTTCGTGATCCTGTTCATCGAGGCCACGGTCATGTTGTGCTTGATCGCGCCGATGAGGTTGAGGCCGTAGCGCTTGCGGTCCTCGGAGGCGTAGGCGATACCGGCGTTGATGGCCTGGCGCACGGAGTTGAGCGCCACCTTCTTGTCGTGAAGGTAGAGGTCGCCGTGCTCGTAGATGCCCCATGACTTGCCGAAGAGGCTCATGGCAAGCTCGGTGCGACCGGCGCCCATGAGGCCGGCGATGCCGACGATCTCCCCGGCGCGGACGTTGAAGCTCACGTCGTGGAGGGCTCGACGGCCGGTGATCGGGCTGGTCACTGCCCAGTTCTCGACGCGCATGACCTCCTCGCCGATCTTCGAGACGTGGTCGGGGAAGCGGTTGTCCATCGACCGGCCGACCATGTCGCGGATGAGGAGGCCCTCGGTGACCTCCACGTCGCCGTGCATGTCGTGGGTCGTGATCGTCTGGCCGTCGCGGATGACCGTCACGCGGTCGGCGACCTGCCGGATCTCGGAGAGCTTGTGGCTGATGATCACGCACGAGATGCCGGACTCCTTGAGCCCGACGATGAGATCGAGGAGCTTCTGGGAGTCGTCGTCGTTGAGTGCGGCGGTCGGCTCGTCGAGGATCAGCACCTTGACGTCCTTGCCGAGCGCCTTCGCGATCTCGACGAGCTGCTGCTTGCCGACGCCGATGTTGGAGACGATTGTCTCGGGCTTCTCGTTGAGGCCGACCTTCGTCATGAGGGCCTTGGCCTCCGCCTTCGTGCGATCCCAGTCGATGACGCCGTGATTAGAGCGCTCATTGCCGAGGAAGATGTTCTCCGCAATGGAGAGATGGGGGCTGAGCGCAAGCTCCTGCTGGATGACGACGATGCCGTCCTTCTCAGAGTCCTTGACGTTCTTGTACGACGCCTCCTTCCCCTCGACGACGATCCGCCCGCTGTATGAGCCGTGCGGATGCACTCCCGAAAGGACCTTCATGAGGGTCGACTTGCCCGCACCGTTCTCACCGCAGATGGCGTGGATCTCGTGCTCCCTGACGTCGAAGGTGACGTCCGAGAGGGCCTTGACGCCGGGGAAGGTCTTCGTGATGTTGTCCATCTCGAGGATCACCCTGCGTTCGGGTGTTTGTGCCATCCGGCACCCCTTTCCGATTTCAGGTTGAGGGGTTTCGGGGCACCCGCAGACGGGCGCCCCGAAACCCCCATGTCAGGCCGGATCGATCAGAGACCGATGTCCGAAGCCTTGTAGTAGCCCGAGTCGACGAGGACCTCCTTGGCGTTGTCCTTCGTCACGACCTCCGGGGTGAGGAGGTAGGTGGGAACGACCTTCTTGCCGTTGTCATAGGTCTTGGTGTCGTTGACCTCGACCTCCTTGCCGGAGAGGATCTCGTCGACCATCTTCGCGGTCTCATCGCCGAGCTTCTCGGTGTTCTTGAAGATGTCCATCGACTGCTTGCCGGCGACGAGGTTCTTCACGTTGGCGGCGTCGCAGTCCTGGCCGGTGAGAAGCGGGTACTCATCGCCGGGCGTGTAGCCCGCGCCCTCGAGGGCCTGGGCGATGCCGAGGGCGAGCGAGTCGTTCGGGGAGAGGACGATGTCGACCTTCGAACCGTCGGAGTAGAAGGAGTTGAGGCGGTTTTCCATCTCAGCCTGGGCCTTATCGGAGCCCCAGCCGAGGATGCCGATCGACTGCCACTCGTCATCGCTCTTCGGATCCTTGCCGGACGGGACCGTGATGGTGCCGTCCTGGATCATCGGAAGGAGGATGTCCCAGGCTCCCGAGAAGAAGTACTTCGCGTTGTTGTCGTCGGGCGATCCAGCGAAGGGCTCAAGGGTGACCGGCGTCTTCATGTTCGCGATCTGGTCCTTGATGAACTGGCCCTGGAGCTGGCCGACCTTGTAGTTGTCGAAGGTGACGTAGTAGTCGACGGAGTCGGTGTCGTTGAGGAGACGGTCGTAGGCGATGACCTTGATGCCGGCCGCATGCGCCTTGTCGAGAACCGGGCCGAGGGCGGTGCCGTCAATCGAGCCGACGACGAGGACGACGGTCGACGCCGCCAGGCTCGACGAGCGTCTTGGGCTCGCGGAGACCTCGATCGGCCGCATGATCCCCGCCGCGCCCCCCGAACCCGGACAGCCCGCAACCCTCATTCGCGTCGAGCCCTATCGGGTTCTCCCCTATGACGCGAACGCCCTCAAAGGCCCCGAGCCCCAAGTCGAGGGACTCTTCCCTGTGCGGGACGTCCCCTTCGCCTTCTACTCCGACCGCAAGCTGTTCCTCCACAACATGGGGCACTGCATGTGCGCCTACCTCGGAGAGCGCCGCGGCTACGAGTACATCTGGCACGCGATCGGCGACCCGGAGATCCGCGCCCTCGTCCGCGCGGCGATGACGCAGTCCGCGCTCGCCCGCCACATCGATGACCTCATCGCCCGCTTCGGCAATCGGGCGCTCGGCGATACCGTCGAGCGCGTCGGCCGAGACCCGATCCGCAAGCTCGCCCCCGAGGATCGCATCCTCGGCGCCTATCGCCTCGCGGCCGAGCAGGGATCCCCTCACTCCTACCTCTCATTGGCAGCGGCCGTCGGCACCGCCCGGCTCGCCGCAGAATCCGGATGGTCCGACGAAAGGGCCCGCGCCCACATCGAGGATGCTCTTTTCGGCGACGCCGATGAAAGCGAGGATCGCGCTCTCTACCGCGCACAGCTCGCCGCTCTCGAAAAGGGCTTCGACTGGGCCGCGCAGACCGCCCTCCTCGATGGCCATGCGAGGCGGGTCGGCGCCATCTGACGGGAGCTCAGACCCCCGTCGCCCAGGCCTCGATCTCGGTGACGACCTCGCGGCCGGTGCGCGCGGATTCCTCGATCGCGAGACCGAGGAGGTGATCCTGACAGGCGTCGGCGAGGGAGTAGGGGACCCCGGCCTCGCCGCGCGCCCACAGCGCACCCGGCCAGCGGCGCATCCCGTAGACGAGCGCGCCGATCATCGAGCCCGCGGAGAAGCAGGCGCTCACCGAGCCCGCCCAGGCCTGCATGCCGCGCTCCTGCGCGAAGGCGACGATCGCGATCCCGGTCGTCGACTGGAAGGCCCCGTAGAAGACGAGGACGGCGAGGAGGACGACGAAGGTTCCCGTCCACAGGGTCTCCTCAGGCGCCTTCGCCCGCCGCGCCCCCTCCCGGGCACCGACGGCGCCGGGGTCACCGTGAGGGGCGCTGTCCGCCTCCTCGGCCGAGGGTGGCGCGGCCTCGTCGAGGGGAAGCGGGCGCGAACGCGAGGCGGCGCGGAGGGGCTCGGGCTGGAAGGTCCGATCGGCGAGCATGCGCAGGCCGATGAGGATCGTCCCGATCCCGAAGGCGAGCGCCGCGAGGGGGTGGACGAGGGTGGCGAGCGAGGTCGCGATCGGTGTTGAGAGGACCCACATCGATTCTTCTGCGACCGAGGTGAGTGAGAGGGCGAGGGGCATCGAGCCGGGCTCGGAGCGCAGGGCGACCCGCCACCTCGCACGGATGAGGGAGCCTCCGGGCACGCTCACGCCGAGCATAACGACGACGAGGAGGAGCGCCCAGTAGGGCAGGCCGAGGACGAGGACAAGACCGAGGCCGAGGATCGAGGCGATCCAGAAGGCGCCGACGAGCGAGGCGATGCGCGACTGTCCGTGCCGGTCGATGAGGCGGCCGATAGTGGGCCCGATGACGGCGCCGGCGCTCGACATCACCGCCGTGGCGACGCCGGCGCTCGAGTAGGAGCCGTAGACGTCGCGCGCTCCGATGAGGAGGGCCATGTTCACCATCGCGTAGGGGAACTGGATGATGACCCCGCCGAGGAGGAAGGGGGCGACATGCGGACGGCGGAGGAGGGCCGCGTATGCGTGCAGCCCCCCTCCTTCACTCGAGGTCATTCGACTCCTTGACGATTCACTCGGTCTTGGCGAGCACCCGGGCCGCCTGCTTCGCTGCACCGAGAGCAACGTATTCGCCGGGCTCAGGCAGTTCCACAACGGCATCCAGCATGTCTGCTGCCAGGGCCTGAACGGCCGTCGACTTCACGCCACCACCGACAATGAGCACCTTGTTCAACGGCACGCCAAGCGCGCGCATGGCATCGAGCGCGTAGCGCATGAGGTTGAGCAGACCTTCGACCGTGGCGCGAGCAACGTGCGCGCGGTCGGAGTTAGCCAACGTCATGCCACGGAGCTCCGCCGTCGCATCGGGCAGGTTCGGGGTGCGTTCGCCTTCGAAGTAGGGGATCAGCTCGAGGCCTCCGGCATCCGGGACAGAGAGGGCATACTCGTCGAACTCCTTATAGTCCAGGCCAGTCACCTTCATCATCGCGTCGATAATGCGCGACGCATTGAGGGTGCACGCCAACGGTAGCCAGTTGCCCGATGCATCGGAGAATCCCGTCACCAGACCGGACGGATCAGCAACGGACGTTGCCGACACTGCTGCGACCACACCAGAGGTGCCGAGAGACAGCAGGGCACTGCCCGGCTCCAAGTCAACGCCCAGCGCAGAGGCAGCGTTATCACCAGCGCCAGGGCCAAGAACAATGTCTCCCCAACCGCGCTCAGGGTCACCGTAACCGACCACGTCCCACGGACCAGCAATGGTCGGAAGAATGATAGAGGCAGCCGTGGCCTCGTCGATACGAAGCGCAGAGGCGAGAATATCGCGACGGTACGTCGGGGTCTCGCGAGCCATGTAGCCGGTGCCCGACGCGTCGGAGCGATCGGTTGCCAGCTGGTCCAACGCGGGCTTGCCCATGATGCGCCAGGTCAGATAATCGTGCGGAAGGCAGATTGCGGCGATCTTGGCGACGTTCTCGGGCTCGTTATCGGCGAGCCAACGCAACTTGGTGACGGTCAACGATGCGACGGGAACGGAACCCGTGGCCTCGGCCCACCATGCGGCGCCCTCGGAGCTGGCATCGTCGCGGTCATCGGTGCCACGTTCGCGAATAAGGTCGCGCGCAGCACCAGCCGAACGCGTGTCATTCCACAGCAGAGCGGGACGGATGACGTTGCCGTCCTTATCCAGGCAGACCATGCCGTGTTGCTGACCGCCGACGGACAGGGCAGCCACATCGTCGAGACCGCCGGCACGTTCAAGTGCCTCCTCAAAGGCATCCCACCATTTTTCGGGATCAACTTCGGTGCCATCCGGGTGCGAGGCCTTGCCTTGGCGAACGATGGCAGACGTAGCGGGGTCGTAGATGACAACCTTGCAGGACTGGGTCGACGTATCAACACCGGCAACGTAGGGGCGAAGAGTGCTCATATTGCTCCAAAAGTAAGGGCTTTTCGAAGTGGCACCGATGCCACTTTTCCAAGCGAAGGAAGCGAAAGTACCCAAACGGGCGGTCACCAAAAGCTGGCGACCGCCCGTAAGGATAGTGTCGATCAGGCGCGGCCCAAAGTATCGACAATGTAGTTGTTAATCGTAGCCTTCACAGACTCGAGGTGGTCCGACTTTGTGGCTGCAACTAGGTCAGCCTGCGGAATGTCGAGTGAGTGTGCTTCCAGCGAGGCGAGGGAGGCTGTGCCATCTTCGACCGTCGCACCGATGCCCGAATCGAAGGACGAGTAGCGCTCGGAGACGAGGTCTTCGATAAGTCCTTCTTCGTGCATGCGGGCTGCGACCAACAGGCCGGCTGCGTAGGAGTCCATGCCAACAACGTGGGCGCGGAACAGGTCCTCAGCGGTGAACGAGGTACGGCGCGGCTTGGCGTCGAAGTTCAGGCCACCATGCGGGCCGATCTGGCCTTCTGCGAGGACCTCCCACATGACTGCGGTGGTCTCGTAGAGGTCTGACGGGAATTCGTCGATGTCCCAACCGATGAGCTTGTCGCCCTGGTTGGCATCGAGAGAACCGAGCATGCCAGCTTCGCGTGCCACGCGGATTTCGTGCTGGTAGGTGTGGCCAGCGAGGTTGGCGTGGTTGCCTTCGAGGTTCAGCTTGAAGTGATCCTGCAGGCCGTAGGTCTGGAGGAAGGCGATGGTGGTTGCTGCGTCGAAATCGTACTGGTGGCTCGTCGGCTCCTTCGGCTTCGGCTCGAGCATGAACTGAGCTTCGAGACCGATTTCCTTGGCGTAGTCAACGCACATCTGGAACATTGTTGCGATGTGGTCCTGCTCGCGCTTGAGGTCGGTGTTCCACAGGTTCTCGTAACCTTCACGACCGCCCCAGAACACGTAGTTCTCTGCGCCCAGGCGCTTGGCGATTTCCAGGGAATGCTTCAGCTGTGCGCCGGCGTAGGAGTAGATCTCCGAGAACGGCGAGGTTGCTGCGCCGGAAACAAAGCGACGGTTGGTGAACAGTGAAGAGGTGTTCCACAGTAGCTTGACGCCGGTTTCCTTCTGCTTTGCTTCGATCGCGTCGACAACCTTGTCGAGGTTTGCGTTGGTTTCGCGCAGGGTGTCGCCTTCGGGAGCGATGTCGCGGTCATGGAAGCAGAAGTAGTCAACGCCCAGTGCCTTGTAGAAGTCGAAGGCGTAGTCGACCTTGGCGAGTGCCAGATCGAGCGGCTTGGAGTACTTGCCATCGAAGGGGCGCTGTGCAGTGCCCTCACCGAAGGGGTCGACGAGTTCGGCCTGGAAAGAGTGCCAGTAGGCAACACCGAAGCGCAGCCATTCGCGCATGGTCTTGCCGGCGACCACTCGTTCGGCGTCGTAGTAGCGGAAGCCAAGACCCTGACGGAGCGACGATGTTCCGACGAAAGGGATCTTGTCGATGTTCCAGAGATTCTCAGACATGGTTGCCTCTCAGAGATTCAGAGATCGATTGCGATCGCTTTTGTTACATAACAAAACATAGTTTGTGCTATGTACTAGAGTCAAGAGCATGGCAGCAGCAATTCGTCGACACACGTCGGTTTCCCAGCGAGCACCCCAGCGCCCATCGGAGCGCGCAATGGCGGGCGTGAAGGCTGAAAGCCTGCGTGCAATGAACCTCTCCCTCGCCCTGCGACACATCCTTGCCGCACCCGGAGAGATCTCCCGATCAGGCATTTCTCAAGCGACAGGCATTACGCGTGCCACCATCTCGCGCCTCGTCGATGAGCTCATCAACGCGGGCCTCGTTCTCGAACTTGAACCATCCATCGGCGGACGAGGCCGCCCAGCCAATCGACTCACACCAGCCCCAGGAAGGGCGGTCGCACTGGGGCTCGAAGTCAATATTTCCGCCCTTGACGCTGTCATCATCGATCTTAGTGGCGACGAAATTGCACGAAATCGCATCGAAGGCGACTTTGCGAACTCCGATCACGTCGAAGTGATGACCTCACTGGCCGACATGGCACACGCTCTCGTCGAGGAACATCTTCCCGATGGAGCATTTTACCTCGGCAGTGGGTTGGCTCTTCCAGGCCTCGTATCCCCCAACCGACTGGCACTCGCACCCAACTTGGGATGGCGCGATATCCCCCTAGAGAAGCTACTCGCTCCCCTATCGGACCTCTACCCCGCAATCGTTGCCAACGAAGCCGACCTGGCCGCCTTCGCTGTCGCACACCCGCTTCCCGGCGTTCCCTCGGGGCCCGCGTCATTCGTCTACATATCGGGCGAAGTTGGCATCGGCGCCGGCATTATTGTCGACCATCGTCCGTTCAGCGGAGCACGCGGGTGGTCCGGCGAAATCGGCCACATCTGCACAGACCCCTCCGGTCCCCTCTGCTCGTGCGGGGCTACCGGTTGCCTCGAGGCATACCTCGGTCTGCGCGCCCTCGCTGAGCGCTCCGGACTTGATCGCCACGCAACCGTTGAAGACATTCGCAAAGCAGCCGAAAACGGTTCGAAGCAAGCACGTGAAGCCCTCGAAGAAGGCGGCGCAGCCCTTGGTCGAGCGCTTTCAGCCGTCATCAACTCTGCGGACATCCCACTGGTTCTGCTCGGCGGAATTGTCGCTGAACTGAGCGAATGGCTTGTGCCCGCAGCTGAAAAGGAAATCGAAACCCGCGTTCTTCAATACGCCTGGTCCCAGCCAAAACTCGAAGTAATCCGAGATTCCCAAGGTCTTGACTCGTGCGGAGCGGCATATCGAATTCTGCAGCGCTTGGTCGATGACCCCATGGCATGGACAGCATGACAAACTCCGCAGAACATCACGGTTTTCATTCAGGGTGCCGGCGCAATTTCACCCAATGTGCGGGTTAATCTGTATCCATGATCGGAGATGAGAAACCCCGCCCACGCCTTGTTGACGTCGCTCAAGTGGCAGGCGTTTCAGTTTCCACAGCTTCACGTGCTCTGGGACGCGGTTCCGAGCTCATCGGTGCACAAACGCGCGACCACGTTCGAAAGGTCGCACGCAAACTAGGCTACCGAGTGAACCCCGTCGCCAGATCTCTTCGCCTAGCCCAAACGAAGCAGATCGGCATGCTCGTCCCTTCGATCTCCAACCCGTTCTACACGGACCTCATTGTTCAAGTCGAGCACCACTTATCCCAGCGCGGGCTCTCATTGCTCATTTCCGATGCGGAAATGTCTGTCACTACGGAAGACTTGAAGCTTCGCTCATTCGAAGGGGGTTCGGTAGACGGTCTGATCATCGTGCCCTGTCACGAATCTTTCTCAACGCCCTCCCTAGAGCGCACGGCAGCCTTGGTGCCAACCGTCCAGCTCGACAGAGCCGTCTCTTTGCCTCACATCCCATTCGTTGGCGTTGACGATGCGCACGGCGTTCGCGAAGTCTTAGGACACCTGAAGGAACGTGGAGCGCATCGTATCGCGATGCTGTCGAATACGGGCTCTGATCTATCGTCTGTTAAGCGCGTGACCGAAGCACGACGCGTTGCTCCCGACTTCGGGATGGAACTCGCAGACAGCGATGTCCTTGAATGCAACCATTCCGTCAAATCGGCACGTAGCGCAGTTTCAACGTTAATCAACGGGGGAAATCACTGGGACGCGATCGTGTGTCTGAACGATCTTCTTGCCATCGGCGCAATTACAGAGCTCCGTCATCGTGGCTTTGGTATTCCCGAGGACATCATGGTCACCGGCTTTGACGATATTCAGTTCGCCGAACTGATGCGCCCATCAGTGACCACGCTACGCCAACCTCTTGCGGAAATTGCACGCCAAGGTGTAGAGCTTCTCCTTGACGAGTCGGACTCTGAGTTGCCCAAGCGCACCTTGGTTAAAGGTGAGCTGGTCATCCGGCAGTCGACGATCCCAGAATTTTAAACGGTCCGCAGCTGTACACAATCCCGAGGCTGAAAAGGCCCAAGGGTTAAAAAGCCCAGAGTTTTAGACCACCACTTTCTGGGCACTCTCGTCCGCGACCTTATCCGCATACTCGTACCGGCCTCGCGACACCGTAGCACCTTGACCTATACAGCAATCGGCGGGCCCACCACTGTCATGATGGACCCGCCGATTTCAGTTCAGACGATGTTCACACCGTCAGTATCTGCGTATCTGAGGATCAGTACGCACGACCCTTCGGTTCGTCTGCCAGCACTGCCGACTGCGGGTTAACAACCTCGAAACCGTTTGCCTTGTAGGCCTCGTAGTCGAAGCTCTCGCACTCGTCGAAGCCAATGCGGTGGTAGGCGTAGAAGCCTTCCCAATCTTCGTAGCCGGTGCCAAGCTCCGACTCGAGGAATGCATCCGCCATGGCCATGCCCTTACGTTCAGCGACGTAGAAAGCGCCCATGGCCAGCAGGTTTGCGCTGTTCGCGGCAGCTGCGCGGCGAGCTGACGCAACGGATTCACAGACGGCTGCATGAACGTGCGGAACCTTTGAGGCTGCGATGTGGATACCCATGCCGGTGCCACAGAATGCCAGTGCTCGCTCGAATTCACCTTCGGCGATCTTCGCACCCAGAGCAAAACCGACTCGGTGATACATGGGAGCCTTATCGATATCCGGCGTAATGTCGGTAACGGTCCACCCACGATCCTGAAGGTGCTTCTTCACGGCCTCCTTCAGAGGGAAACCAGCGAAGTCGGCGCCGACGACAACGTGCTTGCTTCGTACGGTTTTCATTACTTCTTCCTTCCCGCAAGGAGGCCCTTGAAGGGGTTCTTGCCGTTAAGTTCATTCATGCTGATAACGAACAGCAGAACGCCACCCCAGATGAGGGGTCGGTAGAAATTGGAGATATTCGGGAACATGTTGAGACCCGAAGACAGGACCTGCAACACGAGGATCGCCATGACGACGCCGGCAATTCGACCACGCCCACCGTTGGGGTTCACGCCACCGAGGACGACGATCAGAACGGTCAGCAGTGTGTAGCTTGCTCCGTAGTCAGCCTTCGCGGAATTGTAATTCGCCAGCATGACGATGCCTGCGACGGCTGCCATGATGCCCGACAGGATGTAGGTGCGCATCAGCAGGCTGGTGATCTTCAGACCGGCAAAACGTGCCGCGGTTTCGTTCGTGCCGATCATCAGGATCTTGGTGCCAAAGCCGGTCAGGGTGAGGATCAGGCCGACGATGACGCAGCAGATGATGAAGATGACAAGCGGCATGGGGACAAGGCCGCCCAGACGGGCTGCGAATACCGAACCGAATGCGTCGGGCACGCCTGAAACGGGCTTGCCTTCAGTCAAGATGATGGCGACGCCACCGAAGAGTTCGAGTGTGCCCAGTGTTGCGAGGATTGGCGGAATCTTCAGCATGGAGACGAGAATGCCGTTGATGGCACCGCAAATTGTGCCAACAAGCAGTGCGATGACCAGTGCGATCACGACAGCGAGACCTGCTTGGCCGCCACCGTCGCCGGTGAGCATTGCTCGCAGGACAAGGGCTGCGCTAATTGATGTCACGTTTGCGATTGCCACGACCGAGAGGTCGATGCCTGCGGTGAACATGGTCAGCATGACGCCCAGAGCCATCAGACCGAATTCAGGGAACTGGATTGCCATCGACTGCCAGGTACGCAGGGCGAAGAAGGGGCCCGGGCGAATCACGGCGAAGAAGATAAGTAGCAGAGCGAAGACGATGACGAGCCTCGTCATGTAGGCATCCTTCGTCATGAAGGACGGGAGTGCGAAAGAACGCTTCTTTACGGATTCAGTAGTCATTTCACGCTCTCCTTTCACAGAATCGAGGCTCGTTGCTTGCGGCTACGAGCAACCTGGATTGCTGAAACGCCGGTACCAACGATGATCAGCAGGCCGAGCGCGAAGCCCTGCCAGAAGGTGGGAATACCGGTCAGAATCATGGAGTTCTGAACGATGACAATCAGCAGGGTGCCAAGCACGACGCCGGTCAGGGAGCCGGTACCACCGGTAATGGCGGTTCCACCAAGGACGACGGCCGCAATGACCATCATTTCCATACCAAGCAGGTTGGTCGGGTGCATCTGCCCCATGGAGGTCGTACGAACCATGCCCGCGAGTGCGGCGATGACACCAACGATGACGTAGAGCCAGAACTTGGTGCGACGGACCTTGAAGCCTGCTCGTTCTGCGGCGGATTCATCGCCACCGATGGCGAAGATTCCACGACCGAACATCGTGTATCGGGTGATGAAGTAGGCGATGGCCAGGACAACCACGAAGATGAGGAAGCTGGTCGGCATCGCGGACTGAAGTCCGGATTGCGTGTTCGTCACCGTAAACAGTGAGCTAGCGCCGAAGTTCTTCATGGATTCGGGGATGTTCGGGATCTGCACCGAGTTCAGTGCGCCCTGCATGACACCGGAGAAGACGTTCGAGGTACCGAGCGTGATGATCAGTGTGGGAACGGTCAGCCATGAGGTGAAGATACCGTTGAAGGCACCAAGCAGTGCACCAAGGAGCATTGCCATCAGGAAGGGGACGATGACCGGTCCGTTGAATCCCTGATCGACAAGGAAGCGCGTGGTTGCGTAAACGGCAAGCGATGCGAGGGCCGGGAAGGACACGTCGATGCCACCGGAAACCAGAACAAGGTGGGCGGCGACGGCGAAGAGTCCGGGGACGACCATTGCGTTTGCCAGGTCAACAAGGTTGTTTGCCGTGAAGAACTGGCCGCTTCGTGCCTGGATGACGAGTGCGAGGGCAACGATAACCAGGAAAACCCAGAATTCGTTGGCTCGCAGGATCTTTGTTTTAAGAGACGTCATGTTCATCACGCTCCTTGGGTAGCAACGTCACGCGACATCAGTTCGCCGAGTTCGGCTTCGGATGTCTGGGCGGGGTCGATGGATTCACGGATTCGGCCAGCACGCATGATGAGGACCTTCGAGCAGTTCGTCAAAACTTCCGCGATGTCATCAGAGATGATGACGATGGCCATTCCTTCGCGTGCGAGACGTTGAAGGATGGAGTGAATCGTGTACTTGGAACCGATATCAACGCCGACCGTCGGACCGTTGAGGATCAGGACATCCGGTTTTGTTGCAAGCCACTTGGCAAGAACGACCTTCTGCTGATTACCGCCGGAGAGAGTGGAGACCGCGTTGTCAGGATCGGGGGTTGCGACCTCGAGGTCCTTGACCCAACGCTTCTCTTCTTCGGCAATGCGCTTCTTATCGAGAACACCGAGTGCACCAGCGAATTCGTCCATTTCTGAGATGACGATGTTTTCGCCGATGGAGCGTGACAGGAAGAGACCTTCTGTCAGTCGGTCTTCGGGGACCAGTGCGATACCGGCATCGATCGCGTCTTGGATGGACTTCAGGGTGACGGTCTTGCCGTTGATGGCGATCGATCCGGCGTTCGTGGGCAGGGCGCCGAACAGTGCAAGAGCGAGTTCGGTACGGCCAGACCCGAGCAGACCCGTAATACCCAGAATTTCGCCACCGTGGAGCGAAAAATTCACGCCTTCGAAAGCCCCTTCTGAGCCTAGATCCTTGACCTCAAGGACGGGGTTTTCAGTCAAGGTTGACGCTTCGAAGCGAGTTTCGTCGAATTCCTTGCCCGTCATGTACTTAGCGAACTTGTGACGGTCGAGTTCGGATGAATCGCAGGTGATGACCTTTTCGCCGGAGCGCAGGATCGTGAAGCGTTCGGAGATTTCGAAAACTTCTTCGAGCTTGTGCGAAACGAAGAGGATCGCAATACCGCGTGCTTTCAGATCGGAGATGATCTTGAAGAGGGCGTTGACCTCGTTCTTCGTCAGTGCCGTTGTGGGCTCGTCCATGATAATGAGTTTGGCGTCTGACATGAGTGCACGGCAGATGGCGACCAGCTGCTTGTCGGCAACCGAAAGATCACCGACTCGCGCATCAAGGTCGACATTGAAACCGATCTTGGCAACTGCTTCTTCAGCGATCTTCCTCAATCGCTTCCAATTGACGAGCTTTCGTCCGGCCGCGACCTCCGTCGTCATAGCAAGGTTTTCCATAACCGACAGGTTCGGGAAGACGGAGAAGTCCTGATAGATGACCTGGACTCCCGCGTCGATCGCTTCGAGTGGCGTCATCTTGGTCCAAGATTTTCCGTTAATTTCGATGGTTCCCGAGTCAGGTTCGTGGACACCAGAAATAACTTTAATAAGCGTTGATTTTCCGCAGCCATTCTCGCCGGCAAGACAGTGGATTTCACCGGGAGCGATGTCAAGATTGATGTCGTGAAGAGCATGCACACCAGCAAAAGACTTGTTGATGTTCTTCACTGAAATAAGCGGCGTTGTCATAAATCGATTCCTTCCAGCCCGCATTTAGCGCATAGAGATACGCGATCGCGATTTCAGTGCTTCAACAGCATCGGTGCTGGGCATCTTTGCCCAGCACCGATGCCGAGGAGCTGTCAGAAGCCGAAGCTATCGACGTTGTCCTTGGTGATCTGGATCCAGCCGTTGCCTTCCAGGACCTTGTCGGAGCCCTCAGAGAAGTGCATCTCTTCGTAGCCCTTGACGCCCAGGTTGACACCGTCAGTGATCTCTTCACCGTTCAGGATCTTGGTGGCGAGTGCCGCCATTGCGTAGCCAGCATCTGCCGGATCCCACAGGGTCAGCGCTGCAACGAGGCCCTTATCGAGGATTTCCTTATTGGCTGCCGGCATACCGGTACCTGCGGTGAAGACCTTGTCCTTCAGGCCAAGTTCGTCAATTGCGCGTGCAACGCCGGGGGCGTCGAACGAAGAGGTGCCCAGGATGCCCTTAACCTCGGGGTACTTCTTGAGAACTTCCTTGGCGACCTGGTAGGCGGTTTCGCCGTTGTCTTGAGACTCAACACGAGGTTCTGCCTCGAGCAGGGTCATGTTCGGGTAGGCCTCCTTCTGACGTGCAACTGCGCCGTCAGCCCATTCGTTGTGGGAAGCGTTCGTCACGTGGCCGACCATCGTGGTGTAGATGCCTTCTTCACCCATGGCTTCTGCGAGGTTGTCCATGATGAATGCGCCGTACTTGGCATTGTTGAAGGCTTCAATGTCGTACATCGTGTTTTCCTGCGACGCACCTTCGTGTGTCACAACAACGATGCCTGCATCCCTTGCTTCCTTAAGGGCGGGCTCAATTGCGCCCGGATCAACCGGAACGACACCGATTGCGTCAACGCCCTGCGCAATGAGGTCCTGGATAACCTGCGCCTGCATGGTGGCGTCAGTTTCCGACGGGCCCTTCTGGAACACGTTCATGCCTGTGTCGGCTGCGTACTTCTGAACGCCGGCCTCCATACGGACGAACCACGGGTTAGTGGCGTCCTTAGGAACGATGGCGATCGTGTAGTCGCCGTCACCCGATCCGCTTGCTGCGCCGGAGGCTGCAGTGTCACCCGCACCACCAGAGCACGCTGCAAGTGCAAGTGCTGAAGTGAGAACGATTGCACTAGCGGCTACAATACGAGACTTCATGTTGACTCCTTGAGATTCACATCCACATTGATGAGGATCGTTGCACACGAGGTGCGTGGATCATTTCGTTGCATCACACCGCCACCATTAGCGGTATGACATGCGCGAATGATCGACCAAATAGACAGCTATCCATCTGATCGTTCGTACGAACATGCTAGATAGTATGTTGCACAGCACACGCGGAGCAAGCTTCTTCACGTGATGTTGTGCAATCGTTATCAAAGCCTAAATACCCGCGATGTTGCCAGGTCCGACCCGGCCTCAGAAAGCCAGGCAGAGAATTCTTGCGCGTCACGGTAGGACTTCTGAGCACCGCGACCCGTCACCGACAGTGCCGCGTATGCGTTTGCCAGTTCCAGGGCTTCGGTTTCGTTGAGCCCCTCAGACAGGCAGTGCGAGAAACACCCAATGAAGGCATCGCCCGCTCCGGTTGTGTCAATCGCCTTCGCCGGGAATTGCTCCAAACGAACGTCTCCCCCATCAGCGGAGAGCCACCAGACTCCTCGAGACCCGAGCGTGACGATGACGTTTGTGCATCCGGCATCCAAAAGGACCTGCGCTGCAACACGAACCTCATCGTCGGTGGACGTCGGCAGTCCGGTCAGTAGCTCGAGCTCCGTCTCGTTGGGCATGACGTACTGGCACTTCGCCGCGAGCGCCAAGTCGAGTTCCTTCGTTGCGGGCGCGGGGTTAAGAAGAACCGGAATATCAAGACGGTTACCCAGAGCGATTGCGGCCTTCACGGTTTCGAACGCGATTTCTAGCTGAAGAACAATCAGTGAGCATTCGCTGATCGCGTCGGTGGCCTCTTCAAGGTCCTTTGGGGTCAGGCTTTTGTTCGCACCCTTGACGATGATGATGGAGTTATGTGAATCCTGATCAACGAAGATCGGGGCGACGCCGGATGTTCCGTGAACCTGCTTCACGAACGAGGTGTCAATGCCGTTATTTCGGTAGTTCTGCAAGTAGCTCTCACCGAATGCATCGTCACCAACGCAGGTCACCATCGTGACTTTGGTGCCGAGTTTTGCGGCTGCGATTGCTTGGTTTGATCCTTTTCCGCCGAATCCGATCTCGAAGTCGAGCGCTTCGATGGTTTCGCCTTCGACGGGCATGCGGGTGATGTACGTGATCAGATCAGTGTTGTTCGAACCGATGACTGCGATGCTCATGGAATCACCTTGATAAAGAGGTTGAGGGGTTAAGAGCGTATTTGCGGGCGACGATGCCCGCGTTTAACGCTGGATGAAATGATCCTAGCGCAAACGTTTGCGTTCTGTCATCCACTTATCGTGTTGTTCTCCGTCGGAATCATTTCGTTATGAAATCCGTTTCGGCGTGCTCACCTTCAGCAGAAAGAAGAACGAGGCTGCCCGCGCCTGCTGAAGCTGTGCGCCTCATTGGTGGGCGCGGCCTCGTACCCCTCATCCTTGATGATTACCCTTGGTACTCGTGGCGCTTAGCTTCTCAGCGACACTCCACTCTCCGTTTGTCCATAACCGCCCACCCTATTCACTATGTGGCACTAAATAGTGGCAGACTAAGAACAAGTGTTGCCTCGGTCACGACCATACAACGCTGGCACACCGCCTCCACGCGGTGAGCAACCGAACCAAGAGAAGGAAGGTCCAGTGAGCACGCAAGCGCAGAATCCGGACAGCAATCAGCAGGGAAACCGACTCGACCCGTGGTTTAACGCCTACGCAGAGCGAGCTCACAACCTGCGAGCTTCCGAGATTCGCGCACTGTTCTCCGTCGTCTCACGACCCGAAGTTGTCTCCCTTGCCGGTGGCATGCCGAACCTGAAGGACCTCCCCCTCGACCAGCTCGCTGAATCAGCGAAGCGCCTGATCTCAACGCACGGTGCCCAGGCCATGCAGTACGGCTCAGGCCAAGGCTGGGAAGTTCTGCGCGAGCGCATCACCGAAGTCATGAGCTACGACGGAATCGTCGGCGCTGATCCCGACGACGTTGTCATCACCACCGGGTCGCAACAGGCTCTCGACCTGATGACCGAACTCTTCATCGATCCGGGCGACGTCATTCTGTGTGAAGCACCATCTTACGTTGGCGCACTTGGCGTGTTCCGTGCCCGCCAGGCCGATATCGCGCACGTCCCCATGGACGACAAGGGCATCATCCCTGCCGAACTGGAACGCGTCATTCGCGAGGTCCGCGCATCGGGTCGCATCATCAAGATGCTCTACACCATCCCGAACTTCCACAACCCGATGGGTGTCACCCTGTCGCTGGAACGTCGCCCGCAGATCACCGAAATCTGCATGCGCGAAGGCGTCCTCATCATGGAAGACAACCCCTACGGTCTACTCGGCTTCCACTCCGACCCCATGCCGGCACTGAAGAGCTTCTCCCCCGAAGGCGTCGTCTACCTCGGCTCCTTCTCGAAGATGTTCGCCCCGGGCTTCCGCATCGGCTGGGCCTACGCGCCACACGCCATCCGCGACAAGCTGGTTCTCGCATCCGAATCCGCGATCCTCTCCCCCTCGATGATTGGCCAGATGGCTATCGCCGACTACCTGTCCAGCTATGACTGGTATTCACAGGTCAAGACGTTCCGCGCCATGTACGCCGAACGTTGCCAGGCCATGATGGACGCCCTCGAGGAATTCATGCCCGATTGCGAGTGGACCCATCCCGACGGTGGCTTCTATACGTGGGTCACACTCCCCGAGGGTCTCGACGCTAAGTCCATGCTCCCGCGCGCAGTTCGCGCCCAGGTCGCCTACGTGTCAGGCACCGCGTTCTACTACAACGGCGAAGGCGCTGACCACATGCGCCTCTCCTTCTGCTACCCGACTCCCGAACGTATTCGCGAGGGCGTCAGGCGACTTGCCACCGTCGTGAACGCAGAGAAGGAACTGGTCGACATGTTCGGTGCCGGCTTCCACCGTCAGAACATCGATGAAGTTGGCCCGGGCGTAGCACCCGCACCAAACACACTCTGACCTGCATAAATACTTCGGCGCATCGTCGCGCACCCACACAACGGCATACCACTATTACTAAGGAGTAATCCCGTGGCATTAAAGGTCCTCATCATTGCTGGCGGCCTCACACACGAGCGCGACGTCTCGGTCCGCTCCGGACGCCGAGTCGCAAACATCCTCACCCAGGCCGGCTATACCGTGCGCGTTGCCGACGTTGATCACCAGCTGACCAGCGTCATTGACGAGTTCGCACCCGACGTCATCTGGCCCGTCGTCCACGGCTCCATCGGCGAAGACGGTTCTTTACAGACTTTGCTCGAGGCAATCGGCACCCCCTTCGTCGGCTCCTCATCCGTGCAGGCGATGCTCGCGTCGAATAAGCCGACAGCTAAGTCCTTGCTCGGTTCGGCTGGCTTGGTAACCCCCGGCTGGGTTTCACTTCCCCAGATCCTCTTCCGCCAAATCGGTGCCTCCCAGGTTCTCGATGCTATCGAGTCACAGACTCAGTTCCCCGTCATCATCAAGCCGACCGACGGCGGTTCTGCTCTTGGCCTCTCCGCAGTTCATGACCCTGGCGAACTCCGTAGCGCGATGGTCGATGCCTTCGCCTACGGTGAGCACATCATGGTCGAGGAACTCATCCAAGGCCGTGACATCGCAGTTTCCGTTGTCGATCTAGAAGACGGTCCTGTGGCTCTCCCTCCGGTTGAGATTTCAACCGACGGTGGTCGCTACGACTACGCAGCGCGTTACACAACGGACGAAACCGAGTACTTTGTGCCCGCCCGCTTCACCGAGGAACAGCTCGATGTTCTACGCCAGGCAGCCGTCGAGGCACACACGATCCTCGGTCTGCGCGACCTGTCGCGTATCGACTTCGTTGTCGATGACGAAGGCACCTGCTGGTTCATCGATGCTAATGTCACGCCGGGTATGACGGATACGTCGTTACTCCCCCAGGCCGCCGACGCTGACGGTTCCTTCGCTGAACTGTGCACGCGCATCGTTGAGTTCGTTGCCGCTGACCGTCACGTTCGGGGCATCGAAGACAAGGTCGACCCTTCCGCTTCCTATGACGACGAGGCCGGCCAGACCGAATAGGGTTTCACTTCAATTAGTGGCCGGATTGCGCATCGCAATGTGCGGTCCGGCCACTGGATTATTTGACGATGTTTCACGTGAAACAATGACGAGCTTATCAACAGAAATGCTCGTGAAGAATTGGGAAGAGATCGAATGAACCGACGCTAAGCGTTGGAATCCCGCAACACATTGAAGATTACTTCAGCATCCCCAGAGCATGAAGATCAGCACGCGCCTGGGATGCATTTTCCCAGAGCAGGCCCTTCATTCCCAGAAGCTCTGCGGCACGAACATTCTTCTTGCGGTCATCGATGAAAACAGCATCTTCAGCGTCCACGTCAAAACGTTCGATAGCTTCACGGTAGATCGAGCGATGAGGCTTCGCGGAACCAACCTCGCAAGAGAATACGAAGTCATCAAAGTGCCGTGCCCAGGCGGTGACACGTATTTCTTCAGCAATAGCGAAAGGGGCGTTTGAAAGAATGCCTAGGACGATGCCGTTTTCTTCCAGTTCACGAATAATCTGAACGGCCTGTTCGGTAGCGTCGTGCATTCGAATCGAGTCGTACGCAACCAACTGAGCAATCTGATCATCGGTAATCCGTGGTGCACCGCAGTCGCCTGCTACGCGATCCCAGAATTCACGATCCGAACACCCCTCGTCATAGCTGGCACGGTGTGCCCACATTGCTTGGTCAACAAGGGAAACGAAAGCATCGTCGGTCTGTCCGAGGATCTCAGCTACACGCCGAGGCTCAGGATGAGATTCGACCAGTACTCCACCAACGTCAAATAGGGCGACATGTGGTGTCTGCTGTTGCGACATGTGGCCCCCTAGTGCTTGTGATGGTGTCTCTATTGTTTCCGATTGACTTCCGTTTAACCACTTTCGTGTCGAAAGACACGCCACATAGTGAACACCCGTCAGAAACCGCGCAATTCAAGCGAAAACACGGCTTTATAGGGTTTTCAGAGGAGCCGATTATGCATTCTTTACGGACTTGGTGCGCACTACCGATCCAGGCAACGACGACCCGAGGCCAACGTATTCCAAGCAGGACAACACCGGAAACGTTACCGCTTCTGTTCCGCGATCAGGTTCGCAATACGTTGGAGATCTTCTTCGCCAGCAAACTCAATCACGATCTTGCCTTTGCGGGCACCTTCCGTGATCGTCACCCGAGTTTCATAGAGATCTGACAAAGACCTAATCACCGCCTGTCCAAGAGCAGACACAATTTTTTCGCGCCTACGCGTAGGACCCGTCTGAGCTTTCACCCGTCCCAAGCGAATCAGTTCTTCAGTTGTGCGTACCGAAAGGCCCTCAGCAATAATACGTTGCGCAAGAGATTCCATCTCTTCAGGGCTATTCAATGCGAGCAATGCACGCGCATGACCAGCAGAAATAGTCTGCGCGGCAACCTTGCTTTGAACCGATGGTGGTAGTTTCAACAGTCGCATTGTGTTCGCAATTTGCGGACGAGAGCGTGCGACTCTCTTCGAAAGCTCTTCCTGAGTTGTGCCGAAGTCGGCCATCAGCTGCTGGTATGCAGATGCTTCTTCCAGCGGATTCAATTGCGCACGATGAAGGTTTTCCAAGAGCGCATCGCGCAAAAGATCAGAGTCTTCCGTTTGGCGAATAATTGCCGGAACTGTCTCAAGACCAGCTAGTTCGGACGCACGAAGACGCCTTTCACCCATGATAAGTTCAAAACGAGCATTCGGCTTCTCTGCAAGAAACTCCTGCATTCGCTCACTCATCGGAGCGTCAAAGTTAATCGGACGCACAACGATCGGCTGAAGAACACCGACCTCACGAATCGAGTCGCGAAGTTCGGCAAGATCATCTTCATCGAAAACTTCACGAGGTTGCCTGGTATTCGGAACGATTAGATCGTGCGGAATTTCAGCGAATGTTGCACCTGGAACCGGAACGAGGTTGTCCAATGTTTCACGTGAAACATTCGCTTCATCAGACGACACGTCATGCTGAGCCAGCTGCTGATTCGATTCCTGAGCACCGTGTTTATCGAAAGCATCAGCAATGGGGGACAGACTACGTAGCTCCGATTTCGACTGAGCTGAACGCGCTTTCGTGGCACTCAAACGCGTTTTTACGTTTTCCTCAAGGCTTTCTGCTGGCGAAACAGACGTGGACACCTCACCCTTTTTAGCCCGTGAAGATGCTTTTTTCGTCGTCTTTGGAGCGGACTTTGTTGTCTTCGGATTCAGAAGAGACGCTGCTGAACCTCCGCGTGTACGCGCCACTGAAGGAGCTTGGCCAGCCGGACGAGCGGGGAAGAACACATCGAGAGGATTTGATGGAACACTGGGGGATGACGACTCAGTCGATTGAGTATCAATCTGATTTGGAATCAGAGCACCGAGCCCTTTACCCAATGCTGAGTGACGGCCACCTGCGGTCGACTTCTTATCTGCCATCATTAACCTCCGTGACGAGTTTAGACTTCATTGTTTCACGTGAAACATCAACGTGCATATCTCGTGACACGGGGTTGCAGAAAGGTGCAGTGAGCAATTGGTACATATGAATAGCGTTCTTCATACAAGCAGAGAACAGGTAATCATCGTCAATGTTTCACGTGAAACATTGGAAGCAGAAGCATCCAGAAGCGCACAACGATACACGCTACAACGTGATTGTTTCACGTGAAACAATCTCTAAGGCCAACACTCGCCACACATAGAATGACTATTATTATTGCAGGTCAAAGGCTATTTGACAACGCCGAAGCGGAGCAGGCGAACAAAAACTACCCCGAAAAACCCCTGGTTAGCTCTGCTGAGCAAGACGCAAACTAAGCTCCAAAGCGGCCTTGCGATACGCAAGTGCACCGGTATTACGCGGGTCGTAGGTAACGACGGTCTGACCGTATGAAGGAGCCTCGGAAATACGAACGGAGCGGGGAATGACCGTCTGCAACGTCAAAGCGGGGAAGTGGGTACGAACCTCGGCTTCAACCTCTTCGCTGAGTCGCGTTCGCTTATCCACCATTGTCAGAAGCATCGTGGAAACGTAGAGCTTCGGATTCAGGTCAGAGGCAATGCGGTCAATAGTGCTCCAGAGTTGTGAGAGTCCTTCAAGAGCGTAGTACTCGGTCTGAATCGGAATCATGACCTCGTGGGCGGCAACCATGACATTCAGGGTGACAAGACCGAGCGACGGGGGACAGTCGATCAAGACGACATCAACATCGCGCGCCGTTGCAAGGAAATGCTTGACCGCGTCGGCCAGGCGAAATTCGCGGGACGGTAAATCAACCAGTTCGATCTCTGCGCCTGACAAATCAATCGTCGCCGGGCACACTAAAAGCCCTTCAATATCGGGGCATGGCTGAAGGACCTCGGCCAAGGGAGTGCCACCAATCAGAACATCGTACGTAGACGGTGTTCCTGCGGGGTGTTCAATGCCGAGCGCACTTGATGCATTGCCCTGAGCATCGGCATCGATGAGGACAACCGACAGGCCACCCAATGCAAGACCGGCAGCAATGTTAACGGCAGATGTTGTCTTTCCAACGCCACCCTTTTGATTAGCGACAGCGATGACGCGAGTCTTCGAGGGGCGACCGAAGGTAGCAGCATCCAGGATCTGACGATCGCGCATATTCTGTTCGATCTGAGAAAGCAGGGGAGTATCACTCCGCTTACCTGAACTCATCTGAGATCCTCTCTTGAAACTGCTATCGACGAATGCGCGCCCTAGAACGAGTTCTAGGCGAACACCCTATGAAAGTCTACGGGCGACCATAGGTAAATTGAACGACAGACGCTAGGCGTCATAGCCCACGTGTCGAGGGCCAAAGCCTCACAGCGTTAACGACGGTGGCACACCCAGAGCCTACTTCTGGCGCTTGCAGACAACCACGTACGTAGATTCTTCTTCCATGATGGAAGGAACCTCGTGGATTTGAGCGCGCAAATGATGGCTCTTCAATTCCTTGGCTGCCTCATCAACTTCGATGGGTGCACGGCGCCCCTTCAAAGCGACCAGTGATCCGCCCGGAGCAATGAGCTTCGTTGTCATGCGGATCAGTTTCGACATATTGGCGACCGCGCGTGCGGTAATCGCGTCAGCCTGTCCTTTGCCACGCAGTTCTTCGGCGCGCACCTGATGCAGAGTGACATTGTCCAATGCTAGGTGGTCGATGACATCGCTCAACCACTCGCAACGACGCTGCATGGGTTCAGCAAGGTGGACATCCAATTCAGGACGGCAGATCGCGATGATGATACCGGGAAGTCCCGCGCCCGAACCGATGTCAAGAATCTGCCCCGTGCGGGGAAGGAAATCGAGAACGGCTGCTGCATTGACAGCGTGGCGCGACCACAGTCGAGGCATTTCACGCGGACCGACAAGTCCTCGAATTTCGCCTTCTTCTTCGAGCATGTGGACATATTCTTCGACGTCAGAAAAAGCCGGTCCGAAGAATTCGCGTACCTCATCGGTGGGCTGTTCCGGGATAAACGGATCTCCGACCTTACGCTTCAGCGGGTCAGAAAACTCGCCCTGACCAGCTGAAATATCAAGTTCGCTCACTCGGCGTCGCTCTCTTCACCCTCGTCGGATTCATCGGCGGGAAGGATGACAACGCAACGGTGGGGTTCGGAACCCTCGGACTCGGAATGCAGGCCCTCGGTGGCGACAACGTCGTGGCAGACCTTGCGCTCGAAGGGGTTCATCGGGTCGAGCTTCTGAGCCTTGCCGGTGGCGCGCAGGCGTGCGATTGCTTCCATCGTGACATCCTGCAGTTCGGCCTTGCGGTTGGCGCGGAAGCCAGCAATGTCGAGCATCAGGCGCGAACGTTCACCGGTTTCGGTCTGAACTGCCAGACGGGTCAGTTCCTGAAGTGCGTCGAGGACCTCGCCGTCTTCACCGACCAGGCGTTCGAGTGTACCGGACTCTTCGGAGATAATCTCGACGCTTGCGCGATCATTCTCAACGTCGATCTCAATGTCGCCATCGAAGTCAGCGATATCCAGCAGCTCTTCCAGGTAGTCGGCTGCGAGTTCGCCCTCTTCTTCGAGGCGCTCAATCGTGGACTTGGTCTTCTCACTCATGTGGTTCTCCCTTTATTTTCAGCTTGGGTGCGATGCACTATTCACGGGGCCGGCCACCCGGACAGAACTGGGTATCTTCAAACGGGCCGGGCCGCGTATTCTTTAGCGTTTCTTCTTATTGGACTGGCGGCGGGCCTTGCGACGCTCTTGCCGACGGCGCTCGAGCTCATCGGCTGACAGGCCGGAAGTGTCTAAGACAGCGGCTTTGCGATCTTCGCGAGCACGATCGCGTTCGGACTGTACCTTGCGCTGTTCGCGGGACATCTTCTTAGCCTGCTCGCGTTTTTTCTGCTGGGCGCGACGTTCATCAGCCTTCGCGGTTGCATCCTTGACGCCACGCATCCACATTTCGTCGGGAAGCGTGGTCCATTCCTGCATGGACAGGTTGCGCAGGACAGAGACCTTTTCGCCGGCGCTCATGGTTTCAGGGAAGTCGGTGGCGACCTTCTGAGCCTTGGCCTTCGAGGCTGCTTCAGCGAAGGTCTTCTCGTTCAGAGCGATAACCTCGGCGTTGTCAGCGGTTGCGGGCAGGGCAGAGCGGGCTTCGTCGTAGGAAGCGAAGAAGGGCTTTGCCCATTCGGCGTAGCGAGCTTCGCGGTGTGCGACGAGCTCCTTGTAGGCCGGCGAGCCGGGGGTCGGCATGACCTTGATCGTCCAGAAGGACTGACCGAGTGCCCAGAAAGAACCGGTCAGCATGTAGACCAGAACGCCCATCTGGAAGAAGGCGCCGGAGAACACGAACATCAGTGGCATGACGTAGAGCATGGACTTCTGAGACTGAACCATCGGGTTGTTCGGATCCATTGCCGGTGGCATGTTGCGAACCATAGACATGCGCATGGAGTAGAACTGCAGGCCAACCATCACGATAATCGCGATGACGAAGACGGCGACGGCAACAGTGCCATCACCGGAAGTAATGGTGTGCGACAGCGGGACACCGAAAACAGTCGAGCCGTTGATGTCGGATGCGACTGCCTGGGTGATCGGACCGAGATGATCGGTTTCGATGCCGGCGTACTTGTAGGTGCCTGCTGCTAGGTCCTTAACCGCGTAGATGGCGCGGTACATGGCGAACAGGATCGGCATCTGGACCAGCAGTGGCAGACAGGAAGCAAAGGGGCTGACCTTGTACTTCTTGTAGAGAGCCTGAGTTTCTTCGGCCTGCTTCTGACGTGACAGCTGGTCGGTCTTGCCCTTGTACTTGGCTTGGATGCGCTGCATTTCAGGCTGGACAGCCTGCATGGCGCGCGAGCTCTTAATCTGCTTGAGGAATAGCGGCACGATCATGATACGAACGATCAGGGTCAGCAGGACGATTGAAATCACCCAGGCTACGCCCGAACCGGATGAGAATCCGATCAGCTCGAGGAAATCGTGGATCTTCACCCATACCCACGCCACCGCTACGGCGAAGGGGTGAAGGATCTTGTCAAACATGCGCGCTCCTTCAAGAAGTGCGGACGCTGGAAGCGTCCTTCGGTCGTCCGGCGGATGCCGGGAAATTCTGGGGGATGGTGAACGAAGCATATTCGTCGCTCATGCCCATGGGGGCGGGTCGCACGATGTCGGTTGCGTTACCGGCCCAATCGTCTGGTGGTACCCATGGCTCTGGTTTCCAGCGTTCAACTTCGGGGACGTGGTCGACTCCGCCGTGGCTCCAAGGGTTGCATCGAAGGAGTCGCCAGGTGCCAAGGATGATGCCTTTGACAACTCCGTGGATTTCGATGGCTTGGAGCGCATACGCCGAGCAGGTGGGTGCATATCGGCATCGTGGTGCGATTCTGAGTGAAATGTACCGCTGGTAGAAACGAATCGGGTAGGTGAAGATTCGCTTTACTAGTTCACGAGGCCACGCACTCATCGAGCGTCCCACTTCTTCCAGGCGCGGTGAAGAGCCGAGTCTAGGTGTGTAGCGAGCTCGTCTGATGTACAGCCGAGGGCCTGGGAGCTTGCTCGAACGACGATGCGTGAACCGTCGGGCAGAGTGTCGAGCCGATCGCGCATGAGGTGCCGGAGCTGTCGTTTCACACGGTTGCGTCCCGTGGCCAGTTTGATTTCCTTTTTGGGTACGACGAAACCGACGAGGGAATTCAACTGACCCTCGTCGGTTCGAGCGTGGACAATCAGGACTCGATCTCCGGCCCGTTTACCCTGTCGAAAGGTTAAGCGGAAATCGTCTGGATCGACCATCCGGTGTGCGCGAGGCAACACCAGTGCAGTCTCAGGCAGACAGCTTTGCGCGACCCTTGCGGCGACGCGATGCCAGAATGGCGCGGCCGGCGCGGGTGCTCATGCGCAGACGGAAACCGTGCGTCTTGGCACGACGGCGGTTATTGGGCTGGAAAGTCCGCTTGGTGGTCACAGCTGTTCTCCTTGGCGGCGAGCACCAGCACCGCTGGCACTCACCTTATCGGTTGTATTGATTCAGATTCCACCGCACCCGTTGTGCGCAGGAACCTCTTGCGCGCCCATTTGCGTGGGCACAGACAGATATTCAGATTAGAAGTTCGGGTTGTATCAGTCAATGTGAGGGCGCTGTCTGTGACGAAGTCCCCGTATCCACAACTGTGGAATACCTTGGGGATAACTTTTCCACAAATGAAAATCACACGAATTTCTTTTCGTTAGCGTGAACGTCGATTCTTTGGCAGAACTACGCGCTGACACTTTTGTAACTACATATATGTGATTTAAAGGTTTTTATCCACAACTTCATCCACAGGCTGTGAATCATCCACAAGACAAGTAGAGTAGCGACGTCGCCACTGCTCAATGAGGGGCATAATTCGGTGATAGACCTCACACAACTTCGCACTATTTAAAGGATCGATTGTGGAAACTCCATCGTTGAATGCTGCTTGGACACAAGCATTGGAGTTACTTGCCAAGACAGATCTTGGTCCAGCAGGCATGGGATTTCTTCAATCCACACGTCCTTTGGGCAATATCGAAGGCACAATCCTTCTGTCCGTTCCCAATGACTTCACGAAGAACTGGATTGAACGCTCATCGTCGAGCGTCACGGACGCTCTATCTCAGACCTTTGGAAAACGCATCAGGATCGCCATCACCGTTGATCCGGACATGGAACTGCCAGAAACCACCAACGAAACAGAGCACCAGGCGAAGAATGTGGGGGCGGCCTCGTCAACCGAAGATAATCAACCAACTACCAATGAGGTACTCAGCGCGGGGCACCACCACGCCGGCGATACACCCACCTATGCACAGAGCTTTTCGTACCCGTCGGCAGAAGAACGACTTCGGCAGCTCGAAGGTGTTGAAGCCATCAATGACTTCCCAGATTCTTCGTTTGAAGAGCTCGATCCCAAGCGATTCTCATACGTTGCACCTCAATCAACCGGTCGCGAACTCGATACCTCGTCAGCCAGGCTGAACCCGAAACACACATTCGATACCTTCGTTATTGGTCCGTCGAACCGCTTCGCTCACGCGGCAGCAGTTGCCGTTTCGGAATCTCCGGGAACTGACTTCAACCCGCTGTTTATCTACGGCGAATCCGGACTGGGAAAAACACACCTTCTGCAAGCAATCGGCCACTACACTCTGTCGCTCTACCCAAACCAGAAGGTCCGCTACGTATCATCCGAGGAATTCACCAACGAATTCATCAACGCAATTCGCGTCAACAACCCCGATAACTCTGCCGTTGAAGAATTCCACCGTCGATACCGTGAACTCGACCTACTGTTGATCGACGACATTCAATTCCTTTCTAAGAAGGAACAGACGATGGAAGGTTTCTTCCATACGTTTAATGCCCTCTATCAGGCCAATAAGCAGATCGTCATTACCTCGGACGTTCAGCCCAAACACCTCGAAGGCATTGAGGAACGTTTGAGGTCACGTTTCGGATCGGGTCTGCTGGTTGACGTTCAGCCACCAGATCTGGAAACGCGTATTGCGATCTTGCAGAAGAAGACCTCGGACGAAAATCTGGATATTGACCCTGAAATCTTCACGTACATTGCTGAACGTATTTCGTCGAATATTCGTGAGCTCGAAGGCGCAATCCTTCGCGTAGTCGCGTATGCGAACCTCTACCACGAGAAGATTGACCTAGCGTTGGCAGAGATGACCTTGAAGGACTATATCTCTGACCCAGACGACACTGAAATCACTATTCCGCTGATCATGGGTCAGTGTGCAAAGTATTTCAACGTCACTATCGACCAGATTTGTTCAACTGATCGCAGTCGCGCAATTGTCGAAGCACGTCAGATCGCCATGTATCTCTGTCGCGAGCTCACCGAATTATCTTTGCCAAAGATCGGTCAATCATTTGACCGTGACCATTCGACGGTCATGCATGCGAATAAGAAGATCTTGGAACAAATGAAACAGCGTCGCGAGGTCTATAACGACGTCACTGAACTGACAAATCGTATTAAGAAGGCATCGCGAGGCGAAAACTGACGACTCGACCTGTTGCGGTCACCCTATTCGAAGTCTGTACCCCTTCAAAGATATCGAAGGGCGGAACCATACCTGCCTGCCGTTACTGCACATCGAATATCAGAGCTTTCCTCGGTGTGAATGACACAGTGGAAAACGTGTCATTTGTTGGTGATGGAGTGGGCTTACTTGTGAATGACAAAATCCATTCATTTTTCATCCACAACTGCTCCTGTGTCATTCACACGATCGTACTCAACTCTATCCACGATCAGTGTGGCGATATTCCAACGAAAAACATGGTTTTCCACTGTGTACACAACACTGATGATGAAAGTTCCTTTTAAAAAACGCGTAGCAAAAAAATCAACCAACCAGATGTGAGCGCTCCACCTTGTGGATTCACGCTGAATGAGTCAATTGGAATCTATCGCGTTGGACGCGGTGAATGACGGGCAACCGAACAACGATAAAAGTGTCAGACGATAGTTATTGACAACAAATTATTTCCCACGTGAATAGTTGTGGTGCATACAGGTAGAATGGCGAGGCATATGTCGTACGTACGTTGACCGAGTTTTAATTGGAGGCCGGCATGAAGTTCACCGTCGCGAGGGACGTTCTTTCTGAGGCAGTGTCGTGGACTGCTCGTGCCCTGCCTGTTCGCCCTGCTAGCCCCATCCTTGCCGGTGTTCGTATTCATGCAGCCAATGAGGAACTGACCCTTTCATCATTCGATTACGAGGTCTCCGCTAATTCGCGTATTCCAGCCAATGTGGAAGAAGAAGGTGAAGTTCTGGTTTCAGGTCGCCTGCTGGCAGACATTTCCAAATCGTTGCCGAATAAGCCAGTCACCATTGAACTTGATGGTCAGAAGGTGAATATGCGATGCGGTTCTTCGCACTTCACGCTTGCTGTTATGCCTTTGGATGAATATCCGTTGCTTCCGGCTCAGCCACCGCTTGCGGGCACCGTTGACTCCGAGGTTCTTTCGCAGGCTGTTTCTCAGGTTTCTATTGCCGCATCGCGCGATGACACTCTGCCGATTCTGACCGGTGTTCGAATGGAAATCGACGGCGAACACATGACCTTGCTTGCCACTGACCGTTACCGTCTGGCAATGCGTGAACTTGATTGGGAGCCTGCTGATACTTCGATCGAACAGGTTGCCCTAGTGAAGGCTCGCATTCTTCAGGATGTTTCGAAGTCAATGACGTCGGGTGCCAAGGTCGAAATTGGTCTGTCCAATGAAATAGTTGCGGGCGGGGCCTCATTGATTGGCTTCGCATCGTCGAACCGTCGAACCACGTCGACCATGATGGACGGCGATTACCCGCCGGTTCGCGGCCTGTTCCCTGAATCTACGCCAATCACCGCAGTGTGCGACCGCCACGAACTGCTTGAAGCTGTGAAGCGTATGTCGCTGGTTGCAGAGCGCAAGACCTCGGTTCGCCTGTCTTTCTCGGATGGTCAGCTGGTTCTCGAAGCCGGTCAGGGAGATAACGCTCAGGCATCCGAAGCAATTGAAGCTCACCTGAATGGTGAAGATATTGCGACCGCGTTCAATCCGCAGTTCCTGCTTGATGGCCTGGGCGTTCTCGACACGGATTTTGTTCGTTTCGGTTTCACTCACCCGACCAAGCCCGCCGTGATGACCGGCCAGTCGAAGGTGGATGAAGGCGAAGTGACGCAGTTCCGCTACCTGTTGATGCCGATTCGCTTCGGTGCCTGATCTTCATGCGCGTCTCGCACGTCGCGCTTGATGATTTTCGATCATGGTGCCACGTCGTCATTGAATTACCGGCTGGTCCCACGGTCTTTCTTGGCGCCAACGGTCAGGGGAAAACAAACCTCATTGAGGCTATCGCTTACCTGTCGACATTTTCTTCGCACAGGGTGTCTGCGGAGTCCTCGCTGGTTCGTATTCCGTTAGATGTCGAGGAGCGCCCGCCGGCTGGAGCGTTTGTCCGCGTGAAGACAGCCTTGGAAGACGATCGCTCCCAGGTTCTTGAGCTTGAGATCGTGCGTGGCAAGGCAAATCGGGCGCGAATTAATCGCACGAACGTGAAGCCGAAAGACATTCTGGGTCTCGTTCGTACGGTTGTCTTTGCACCCGAGGACTTGCAGATTGTTCGTGGAGATCCCAGCGTACGCAGGGCATTTCTTGATGATATTGCGGTTCAGATTCACCCCCTGTATTCGCAGACGAAGTCTGATTTTGACAGAGTGGCGCGCCAGCGGGCTGCGTTGATGAAGCAGGCGCAGGTGGCATTGCGACGGGGTCGCATCCCAGATATTTCAACGCTGTCTGTGTGGGATGAGCGGTTCGCTGAATTGTCCAGCCAGGTCACGGCAATGCGAGCATCTCTTGTTCGTCGATTGTCTGATCCCGTGGCAACGGCATATGACGATGTTGCCGATTCTCCTCGCCACTTGGTTTTGGCGATGGATGCGTCAATCGACCGAAAAATCGGGACGAATCCGGACGATCCGACAAGCGCCGACTTGGAGAATGTTGAGGCGCAGACTCAGCGTCTGTTGGCCGCCTTAGAACGTATTCAGGATCAAGAGATGGAGCGGGGAGTGAACCTTGTGGGTGCTCACCGTGATGATCTGTCATTGTGTCTTGGACATATGCCTGTGAAGGGCTTTGCGTCCCACGGCGAATCCTGGTCGGTGGGGTTGGCTCTGCGTCTTGGAGCTTTTGATCTTCTGGCTGATGACGGTGAAACCCCGATTCTGATCCTCGACGATGTGTTCGCCGAACTTGATACGAAACGGCGAGCTGGACTCACCACGCGTATGGATAAAGCGGATCAGGTGCTGATCACCGCTGCTGTTGAGGGCGATATTCCTCCCGAATTGGATGCACACGTTGTGAAAGTGGCGTGGTCGGTCGACAACGGCTCGGAAGTCCAAGAATGAACGAGACCGAAGAAGACTTCCTGGCAGCGGCCTTGGCGCGTGCTCAGATGGATGCGCGCGCACGAGGTTTCACGCGTTCACCCGTGCCCACGTTCGTCATGCAAGGAGTGAAAGGTCCGACTCCGGGGGCACTTGTTGGCGCGAATGAAGATTGCGCGGTGGATATGTCTCGTGGTCAGGCAGATCTATCAGCCGAATCTGATTTCAGCGACAAGATGGCTGAAGCCGGCGACTTGAGTGGCGTTGTTCAGGCTCAGCGCCATCGCCCAGAGGTGTGGGTAAAGACACCGGGCATGGCTGCCATGCATCGCTCGTATCATCGGTCTGGGCGTATTGATTCGATCCTGAGTTCGTTTGTGAAGGATAACAGCTGGTCGAATCAGATCCAGATTGCGTCGGTGTCGAATCGCTGGCCCGAGATTGTTGGTCCGAATATTGCCGAGCACACGCACATTGAAAGATTCGAAGGCAAGAAGATTGTTGTGCGCTGTACGTCAACGGCGTGGGCGAAACAGCTGCAGTTATTGCTCCCCAGAATTCTGCGTCGCATCAGCGAGGTTGTCGGTAGTGGCGTGGTGGAACAGGTTGTGGTTTTGGGACCGGTGGCGCCTTCGTGGAAGAAAGGTCCGCTGTCGGTACGAGGCCGGGGTCCGCGCGATACATACGGCTGATTGGGGCCGGATCAGGTGACGATGATGCGACCGGAAAATACACGTGTTTTTCTGGTGTGCGCGTCGATGATTGTCTGTTTCTTATCACGGTGAGGGTGTGACTGGTCACATACCTATATTCGCAGGTCAGAAGATATTTCATTGCCTTTGTCACGGCGTGAGTTTCCCCGGTTTTATGGTCATTTTTGGTAGAATTAATGCGTTAAATCGTTGGGTTTTTCAGGCCCAGCTTGTATGAGGGGAGCCGCGTGGCTGACAACGAAAAGACGACAGGCGGGGCTGAAGGCTACGGCGCTTCAGACATCACCGTTCTGGAAGGGCTTGAGGCGGTTCGTAAGCGTCCAGGTATGTATATCGGTTCAACCGGTGAGCGCGGTCTGCACCACCTGGTCTACGAGGTCGTCGATAATTCTGTTGACGAAGCTCTAGCTGGATATGCGGATCACATCGAAGTAACAATTCTTGCCGATGGTGGTCTTCGCGTCGAAGATAACGGTCGAGGTATTCCCGTTGATATTCACCCGACCGAAGGTAAGCCCACGGTTGAGGTTGTCATGACCATCCTGCACGCCGGTGGCAAATTCGGCGGTGGCGGATACGCGGTGTCCGGTGGTCTTCACGGCGTCGGTATTTCGGTTGTGAACGCGCTGTCGACCCGCGTCGACACGATTGTCCGTCGTCAGGGTTATGCGTGGCGGATGTCCTTTGCCAACGGCGGTACGCCGATCACGAAGCTTGAACGTGGCGAAGAAACCACCGAGACGGGCACAACACAGACGTTCTACCCGGATCCAAATATCTTTGAAACCACCGAGTTCTCCTTCGAGACCCTGCGTCAGCGCTTCCAGCAGATGGCCTTCTTGAACAAGGGTCTGCGTATTTCGCTGACCGATGAGCGCCCCACCGCTGTTGATGAGGGCGACGAGATCACCGGCGATGAAATGGGTCCCGCAGACGATCCGGTTCCCGGTCACCGTCAGGTCACCTACATGTACGAACACGGTCTACGTGACTACGTCGAATACTTGGATTCGGCGAAGAAGATCGAAACGATCAACAATGACATCATCGACTTCGAATCGGAAAACGATGAAGGCACGATGAGTGTCGAGATCGCGATGCAGTGGACCACAGCCTACTCGTCCAGCGTCCACACTTTCGCGAATACGATTAACACGACCGAAGGCGGTATGCACGAAGAAGGCTTCCGCACGGCGCTGACGACCATTGTGAACCGCTACGGTCGCGATAAGGGAATCATCAAAGAGAAGGATGACAATCTGACCGGCGATGACGTCCGCGAAGGATTGACAGCCGTCATTTCGATCAAGCTGACCGAACCGCAGTTCGAAGGTCAGACGAAGACGAAGCTCGGCAACACCGAGGCACGTACCTTCGTTCAGCAGCAGGTATATTCCCAGCTCACCGACTGGTTCGATGCTCACCCCGCAGACGCGAAGGCGATCATTAACAAGGGTCAGCAGGCGCAACAGGCACGCGTCGCAGCCCGCAAGGCTCGCGAAGCCACCCGCCGTAAGGGTGTCCTTGAATCAGCGTCCATGCCGGGCAAGCTTCGTGACTGCTCCTCGCGCAAGGCTGAAGAATGCGAAATCTTCATCGTCGAGGGCGACTCCGCAGGTGGTTCCGCCGTTGGTGGTCGCGACCCCGAACACCAGGCGATCCTGCCGATCCGAGGCAAGATCTTGAACGTTGAAAAGGCTCGCCTTGATCGCGCGCTGTCCTCTGACACGATCCGCTCACTCATCACAGCGTTCGGTACCGGTATCGGTGAAGACTTTGATCTTGAAAAGCTCCGCTACGGCAAGATCGTTATCATGGCCGACGCCGACGTCGACGGTCAGCACATCGCAACCCTGCTTCTCACTCTGCTGTTCCGCTACATGCGACCGCTGATCGAACAGGGCCACACCTATATCGCAATGCCTCCGCTCTACCGCATCAAGTGGACGAACGCCGAGCACGAATTCGCTTACTCAGATAAGGAACGTGACAAGCTTCTCGCAGCGGGTCAGGCAGCTAATCACCGCCTGCCCAAGGAAGGTGGCATCCAGCGTTACAAGGGTCTGGGCGAAATGAACGACCACGAGCTTTGGGAAACCACCATGGACCCGGCTCACCGTATCCTCAAGAAGGTCACCCTCGATGAGGCCGCCGACGCCGATGAGATCTTCACGATCCTCATGGGCGACGACGTCGATCTTCGTCGTTCCTTCATCCAGCGCAACGCCTCTGACGTGCGCTTCCTCGATATCTGATCTAACAGTCACGCACCGGCCGCAGGCCGGCCTCGTCAATAAAACTTAAGGAAAAACGTGAGCGACGAGCTAAACAACACAACCGACGCGGCTGTCGACTACGACCGTGTCCTGCCGGTTGACCTGCAGGTAGAAATGCAGCGCTCCTACCTCGACTACGCGATGAGCGTTATCGTCGGTCGAGCCCTCCCCGACGTGCGTGACGGCCTCAAGCCTGTTCACCGTCGCGTGCTCTACGCGATGTACGACGGCGGATACCGACCCACTTCCTCCTTCTCCAAGTCGTCCCGCGTCGTCGGCGACGTCATGGGTAACTACCACCCGCACGGCGATGCCGCGATCTACGATGCGCTGGCACGTCTGGTGCAGTGGTGGTCGTTGCGCTATCCGCTGGTTGCCGGTCAGGGTAACTTCGGTACGCCGGGTAACCTTGGCCCCGCAGCACCCCGTTACACCGAATGTAAAATGGCGCCTTTGGCGATGGAAATGGTCTGCGATATCGATGAAGAATCCGTCGATTTTCAGGACAACTACGATGGCAAGAACCAAGAGCCGACCATTCTGCCGTCCCGCTTCCCGAATCTGTTGGTCAACGGCTCCGAAGGTATCGCGGTCGGTATGGCGACCCGCATCCCGCCGCACAACCTGCGAGAAGTTGCCGACGGTATCCAGTGGGCGCTCGAGAACACCGAAGCATCCCGCGAGGAACTGCTTGAGGCTCTGATTCAGCGCATCCCCGGCCCGGACTTCCCGACCGGCGCCACGATCCTCGGACGCAAGGGCATCGAAGACGCTTACCGAACTGGTCGCGGTTCCATCACCCAGCGTGCAGTCGTCAACGTTGAGGAAATTCAGGGACGCCAGTGCCTGGTTGTCACCGAGCTTCCCTACCAGGTGAACCCCGACAATCTTGCCGACAAGATCGCTCAGCTGGTTCGTGACGGCCAGATCCAGGGTATTGCGGATATCCGTGACGAAACCTCGGGTCGTACCGGCCAGCGCCTCGTCATCGTCTTGAAGCGTGACGCGGTCGCCAAGGTCGTTCTCAACAACCTGTACAAGCGCACTCCGTTGCAGGAAAACTTCAGCGCCAACATGCTGGCGATCGTCGACGGTGTCCCGCGTACGCTCAGCTTGGACGGCTTCGTTCGTCACTGGATCACGCACCAGATTTCCGTCATCGTGCGTCGCACCCAGTTCCGTCTGCGCAAGGCTCAGGAACGCCTCCATATCTTGGAGGGCTACCTCAAGGCACTCGATGCTCTCGACGAGGTCATCGCGCTCATCCGTCGTTCGCCGACTGTCGACGAAGCACGTAAGGGCCTCATGGACTTGCTCGGTGTGGACGAGGTTCAGGCAGACGCGATCCTCGCCCTGCAGCTGCGTCGTCTAGCTGCTCTGGAACGCCAGAAGATTATGGACGAGCATGCCGAACTGACCGCGCGAGTCACCGATCTGCAGGACATCCTCGATACGCCGGCGCGTCAGCGTTCCATCATCTCGAGTGAACTGCAGAAAATTGTCGACAAGTACGGCGATGACCGTCGCACGCGCATCGTCGCCTTCGACGGAGAAATGTCGATGGAAGACCTCATTCCCGAAGAAGACGTGGTCGTCACCATCACCCGCGAAGGTTTTGCGAAGCGTACGCGCACCGACAACTACCGTTCGCAAAAGCGCGGTGGCAAGGGTGTTCGTGGCACGCAATTGCGCGGAGATGATGTTGTTGAGCACTTCTTCGTCACGACCACGCACCACTGGCTGCTGTTCTTCACGAACCTCGGCCGCGTGTACCGTGCGAAGGCGTACGAGATCCCCGAAGGCGGTCGCGATGCCAAGGGCCAGCACGTTGCAAACCTGCTGGCATTCCAGCCGGAGGAACACATCGCGCAGGTCCTCGCCATCCGCGACTACGAGGTCGCCGACTACCTTGTCTTGGCAACCAAGTCCGGTTTGGTGAAGAAGACTCCGCTGAAGCTCTACGAGTCCTCACGTACCGGTGGCATCATCGGCATCAACTTGCGTGAAGATGAGGCCGGTAACCCGGATGAGCTCGTGTCCGCACAGGTCATTAACGCTGATCAGGACCTGATCCTGGTCTCGCGTGATGGCCAGGCAGTCCGCTTCGCCGCCACCGACGAGCAGCTCCGCCCGATGGGTCGCTCCACGGCGGGCGTTCGTGGCATGAGATTCCGCGGTGACGACGAACTGCTGTCCATGGAGGTTCCGCGCGAGGGCGCTGATCTGCTGATCGTCACTGACTCCGGTTATGCGAAGCGCACTCCGGTTGAGGAATACCCAACGAAGTCCCGTGGCACGTTGGGTGTCCGCGTTGGCAAGCTCGTTGATGAACGCGGTGGCCTTGTTGGTGCACTTGTGGTCAATCCGGATGAAGACGTCATGGTCATCACCGAATCCGGCAAGCTGGTCCAAGTGAACGCCTCGGATGTTCGCCCAACGGCACGCAACACGATGGGCGTCATTTTCGCTCGCCCGGACGAGGACGACCGCATCATCGCGATCACTCCGAACCCGGAGCGCGATATTGATAATGAAGATGGCGAATCTGAATCTCAGGACTCCGATAGCTTGGGTGATGAAACGCCGACAAACTCTTCGAATGCTGACGAAAGCGCTGATAACACTGTAGCGTCAGAGCAAGAGTCCACCCAGGAAGGTAATGACGAATGAGCGACGCGCACGGCATGTATTCCATCAATGACACGCCTCGTCGAGTTGATATCGCTATCGCGCGAGTCGATGCGTGGACGGTAATGAAGGTGAGCTTCCTTCTTTCCGTCGCATTCGGCATTGCCATGGTGATTGCAACCGCTGTCTTGTGGTTCATGGTTGACGGTATGCATGTCTTTTCCACCATCGAAGACTTCATGAAGACCATCGGTGGTGAAAAGTTCATCCCGTTCCTTGACTATCTGCGTCTTCCCAAGGTTCTGTCCTACGCCACCATTGCCGGTGTCGCGAATGTTGTTCTGTTGACCGCCATCTCAACCCTTGGCGCCATGCTGTACAACCTCATCGCGTCCCTGGTGGGTGGCGTGAAGATCTCCTTGATGGACGAATAATCGTGTGGTGCGCTACATCACGCCATTCAATTTGAAGTTGGACGGTGGGTGTGCGTAACATAATCGAGTGCTCTTCAGGGCACAAGATTGGGCCTATAGCTCAGTAGGTTAGAGCGCAGTCCTGATAAGACTGAGGTCGATGGTTCGAGCCCATCTAGGCCCACGTTCCGCAATCGCAAGAAAGGCGGAGATCCAATGAAGAAATGGATCACAGCACTCAGTGCGGTGGCTACGGCTGTTGCAGCGGGTATTGTTGTGCGACAGATTCTCGAAGATCTCTCCGACAATGTAGAGTTGTGGAAATCCGTGACGGACAATCCTTTCCAGGATTGATGTCATTGGGGCTATGGCGCAATTGGTAGCGCACCTGCTTTGCAAGCAGGGGGTTACGGGTTCGAGTCCCGTTAGCTCCACACATACCCCGGTACATTTCAGTGCCGGGGTTTTTCGTTTGTTGCCGGCGGAGTGGGCGCGGGCCGGCGTACACGTGGAATGCGGGTTGTGTCGTGTCAGGCGACGTTTTGCTCTTGGGAGCCGTTTTTGTCACCTCGTATGACTTTTCTGCTACGCATATGGTCGTCACATGGTTCACTGTCTAGCGTGTGTGAACGCTGTGGCGGGTCAATAAAAGACCTCCCAAGATCAGTGCGATACCTGATCCCATCAGCGCTCCACCAATGATGTCTGTTGTCCAGTGCGCGGCCAGGTAAATGCGTGTTGTGGCCACAAGCGCCACTAATGAGATCGCGAGCGCCCAGATCAGGCAGGCGCGGCCTCGTCGATTCCATGAAAGGCGGGAGTCTGCGATACCGACATTGATCAGGGATAGTCCCCATGCATGTAACGAAAGCAGAGCAGCACTGATAGCGAGAGCGGAGGCGGCGGTGGTGTGACCGGAGGGGAAAGAATGGGAAAGTTCGACGACGAGGCGCTGTGGAATCGGTGGGCGGACTCGTTCGATACCGAGCTTGACCAGCGACGTTGCAACCGCTGACACCGCCATCACTAGGGGAATAAACAGCCCGAAGCGCCACGACTTTGAGACTGCCCAGATCAGTAGTCCGAGGACGACCGCTTCGATCACGGAAACAGTCGGGGAGAAAAGGTGGGTCACCGCTTTCATGAACGCGGTCAACGCATCGATGCGGATCGTGAGCACCCAGTTCAGAATCGCCTGATCAAAGTTCGCAACAGACTTCAGGTGAATGAACAGGCCCAGGATGATTGCGCCGAGAATCGCCCAATTACCGACAATAATCCGCGTCCAGCCGACCAACCCAACTGAGTGGACAAGGTCGCGGAGCTTGGGGTGGATGTAGTCGGTGTCGATATGGTCAGTGTGGGTGTCGTGAGAGTTCACATCATCGTCCCATCGACATAGACCCACCGGCCACCGCGCTTGGTGAAGGTGGAGCGTTCGTGCAAGCGGTTGTGGCCTCGTGCGTGAGTGAAGTCGACGATGAACTCGACAATGCCGTCCTGGTCGTTTTCGGTGCCCGTGACGGTTTCGACGATGGTGAGCCCGTTCCATGTTATCTGCGGGTCGATGTAGGGGGGAGCGGGGCGCGTGCGCGGATGCCACGAGCGGAAAAGATGGTTTTCGTTGCGTAGCACGAAGGCAGAGTAGCGCGAGCGCATGAGGGCTTCGGCGGTGGGTGCGGGCTCGCCGTCAAGGATCGGGGAGCAACACGCGCCGAATGCGATGGAAGAACCGCAGGTGCACGGGTCAGTGGGTGTGAGGCCCTGCGCGGATGCTACGCCTTTACGTGGCAAGTCAGAAAGCGTCATACGCATTAGCCTACCCGGGCAGATTTTACGAGGCGCGAACAGGACAGTGGTGTGCCCGTTGCTGTTTTCACCAATATACGAGGACGACCACATTGGTCTCACCCTACGCCAGCAAGAGGGCCGGTAGTGGAGGCCCTCTGCTGACGGTAAGCGAAGAATCAGTGCGCCAGCATCACGCCGATGAAGCCAATCAGAGCAACAATGACAGTCGTCGAGGTAGCAAGAATGAACGGCTTCGGGCCAACGGACGCAAAATCACGCAGCTTCACGGACGTGCCCAGTGCGAACATCGCCGAGGCGAGTAGCGCCGTCTGAATAATCTTCAGAACCGCAAGCCACGACGCGGGAACAATCCCGGTCCACCGCACGAAGACCATGACGATGAATCCGAAGACAAACAGTGGCATCAGAGGCGGAAGCTTGCCACCCTCGGAACCCATGCCGGGGATCTGAGCTCCCGACGCCATCTTCTGACGCCTCCAGATGCTGATCGTCGCCATAACGGGAGCGAGCATCAGCACGCGAGCAAGCTTCACAACAACCGCACCAGACAGTGCCTCGGGATCTCCCAAAGCACCGCCAATCGCGACAACCTGGGCGACCTCGTGTGTGGCCGCGCCACCCCACAAGCCAGTGGTCAGCGGATCCAAACCGAACAGCGTGCCGAGAATCGGGATCAACGGAATCAGCAGCGTGCCAAAAATGACGACCTGCGCAATAGCGGTGACAACCTCTTCGCGATCCTGAGCTTCAATAACGCCATCAACCGCGGCAACAGCGGCCGCACCGCAGATCGAGAAACCGCCCGCGATCAGCAGTGTCTGTGTGATCGATAGGTGCAGAGCTCGCCCCACAAGAAGCGTCGACACAATACCCAAGACGACAACCGCAACAACAACACCGATCATCCCAGCGCCCAGTGCCACGATATCGGCTACCACCAGCTGTAGGCCCAATAGCACAACGCCAGCACGCAACAGACGCTTGGAAGTGAAAACCAGACCGGGATCCAGGACCGCGGGTAGCTGTGCAATATTCCGCAGAAAAACACCCAGAATGATCGCCACCAGCATTACCGACAGCGCCGGCACAAAATGGTTGATGAGCAATGCCAGTCCGACCGCAACGAAAGACAGTGCGATGCCGGGCAACATACGCATCAACGAGGCGGACCAGCCAGACTGAGTCGCCGTGGCTGGCGTAGGGGTCGGAGCAGATGATGATGAAACTGAAGCTGGGCTCATACAGATAACTGTATGAGCCCAGCCGAGCAGTTTAGGGGACGAATGCTCGTTTTTACCTTGATGTGCGCTGTTGCACGCGCTCACTCATCATGGATAAATGATCAGTCGTCCAGCGAGGCCAGCCAACGCTCGGCGTCAAGGGCCGCGCGGCAACCGGAACCGGCAGCCGTAATCGCCTGACGGTAGGTGTGATCAACGGCGTCACCACAGGCGAAGACACCTGTTGCAGAGGTGCGCGTTGACGGTTCGTCGACCACGATGTAGCCGGCGTCGTCCAGTGCGACGTCCGCAGCGAGGAACGACGTGCGTGGTAGGTGACCAATCGCCACGAACACACCGTTGACATCAAGGTCGGACAGCGTGCCATCAACGGTGCTCTTCAAACGCAGGCCCGTGACCTCGTCGGTACCCAGGACCTCGTCGACGGTCGAATTCCACACGAACTCAATCTTCGGATTTGACTTCGCACGGTCAGCCATCGCCTTCGAAGCGCGGAGCTCATCGCGACGGTGCACGACGTACACCTTGGAGGCGAAGTTCGTCAGGAACGTTGCTTCTTCCATTGCCGAGTCACCACCGCCGATAACGGCCAGCACACGATCCTTGAAGAAGAAGCCGTCGCAGGTCGCACAGTAGGAAACACCGCGACCTGACAGCGAATCCTCGCCCGGAACATTCATGTGACGGTACTCAGACCCGGTCGCCAGAATGACAGCCTTCGCGTACAGCAATTCGTCGTCGACGGCCACAACCTTCACATCACCCGACAGGTTCACCGCGGTGACATCCTCGTAGCGAACGTCCGCACCGAACTTTTCTGCCTGCTCACGCATGTTATCCATGAGCTCGGGCCCCTGAATACCTTCGGGGAAACCGGGGAAGTTCTCAACCTCAGTCGTCGTCATCAGAGCGCCACCGGCAGCGAGAGCTCCAGCGATCACGATTGGCTTCAGGCCGGCGCGAGCCGTGTAAATCGCGGCCGTGTAACCGGCAGGACCAGAACCAACGATGATGACATCGTGAATGGTTGCATCTGCCCGAACCTCGCCAGACGGGCGGGTTGCCGGCTCGGTCGAAACGGTCTCGACCTCGGTATCAACCGTGTTCACGGCCAGCAGGTCAGACATCACTGTAAATTCCATCATTACCTTTCGAAAAGATCGCCAAGAGTGCCAGGCTTCAGGCACCTATTGATCTCATCAGCCAATAGTGTGCTTTGCGGGAATCGCTACTGAACGCTGAGTTCGCTCACCCATGCCCAGTTGTTACCGTCGAGCGAAGTCGGCATGGTTGCGAAGGACAGAGCAATCTGCGACGTGGTGACGGGTTCAGGAAGGGTGATCTCCGTTGTAGGACTCAACGCCCCACGCGCCAATTCTGTTCCACTTCGAGGAGCATCGGCATCCGTGACGTTGCGCACGACCAGTTCACCACCGGACGTGGACGGATCCATGTTCAGCGTGATCTGAGAAACCGTTGCTTCTGCAGAGAACTTGATAACGATGGTGACAGTGTTGTCGTCAGCGAAAGAATTCGTGTCGTAGTAGCGCGAGTGCCACGTGGTCGATGGGTCGCCGTCAATCATGTTGACCGCAGTATCCGGGTGATCGCCGTCATCGTTTGACCAAGACAGAACGGATACGGAAGAAACAAGCGGAGTAGTCGTTCCCTGCATTCCCGATTGGTCATCGGATTGGGTTTGGTTTGCCGATTGTGCGTCTGCGAGCGACTGCGCCAAGTCAGGCGAGCCAACAGGTTTCAGCAGACCCATCGTGCCGAAGATCGCAGCGAGAATAGTCAAAACAGCCGCAAAAACAAGAGTCGGCTTTGTCGGATCAATCAGCCCTCGTTCACGCTGAGGCTGGTCCTCTTCACCCGCGGAGGCCACAAGAGCCTGATGGTCTTTGGGACGCTCAACAATCGGGCCGGGGAAGTCAGTCGTCACGTCGGCCTCGTGTGCCGGTGGCATGTCAACGGGTGCCACCAGCGGGGGAATGCCCGTGAAGTGCTTCGATGCGACAGTCTTGTCAGCCTTTTCGCCCTCGTCGTTTTCCTTATCGACGAGGCTGCCTTCGTCGTCGCTACCCCGATCTTCTTCAGGGGCGGAAGGTATGGACGAATTATCTTCATCGGATTCGTCCTGAGCGCCTTGGTCGAGGTCGCCGTCTTCGCCAGACTCAACAACGCCATCTGTCGCTTCTGGTGTCTTCAAAGCGGACAACTTTGCTTTGATCGTGGCGATCAGGCCAGCAAAACCCGTGAGCGCCACGCCGCTTTCAGTATCGGATTCTTCATCTTCCGATTCGTCAGAACTATCGTCGCCCGACTCACGGTCTTCTACGTCAGTGTCGTCCTCAGCGTCCTCATCCCGTTCGGACTCTGCATCGTCGGCGCCATCAGAGGGATCATCGATTTCTTCGACGCGCTCCTCATCCTGATCAATGCTTTCAGGCTGCTCGCCTAGGACAGGCTCTTCAGGCTCATCGATAACGGCCACATCATCATCCTCGGGTGAATCCGCATCGTCATCGTGGCTTTCATCAAGCTGGACGTCTAAAGAGTCGACCACGGCCTCGTCCCCATCTTCGGCTTCAGAATCATCAGACTCAGGGTCTGCCAGAATCTCGTCGAACGAGGGGAGAGCAGCGGCCAGCGCAACAGCAGTCTCGCGATCGGCTTCGCTCAACTCAGGGTTGGGCGAAGCAGGAGTAGGTGAGTTTTCAGAGGACGTACCGTCCGACAATTCATCGTGATCGGGCTTGCCGTCCGTGCTCATGGGGATCCTCCGTTGAAAAAGTGCGAGAACTCAATCCATTATCGTTGAAGAAGTTGATTTCGGCTGTATTGGCGCAGCAAGGATGCGTCGCAAAACCAGTGGAACTCGCAACCTTTGAAGTAGCGGAGTGATCGTGCGCGCGCTTGTTGACGGCGAAATCAGCCTCAGAACAACCATGTACACAATCGACGCGACCAGTGAAACCATGATCAGCTTCAACGAAGCGCCACCAAAACGAAGCAGGGTCGATGAAGTCTGGGTCTGCACTCCCACCAGCTTTAATGCGCCGAATGAAGACAGCGTCGCCAGCACGGCAGAAACCACAAACGCGCTGTAGGAACGCAAAAGCAAGGCACGATCCACGTAGGAATTACGACGCGACACCCATGCCACCGCAATCACGCCTTGGACAATGCGACACGACGTTTCACCAAGAGCAGCGGCAACAACCCACCACTTGGCACCCGTCATCGCATACAGTCCCCACCCGACGATGACCTGAAGAATGGTCGGACCAATACCCATCAAGAACACGGGTTTAACGTCTTCATAAGCGAAGAAAACGCGTTGACTCATCAAGACCATGCCCGTTGAGGCCACACCCGGCATTAAAGCAACAAGGACCCAGGCATACGCGAGGATCACTTCCTGGTTCGTCTTTGAGTACAGAACCATCTGCATCATCGGCACGGAACCAGCCATCAGGATCGCGGCTGCCAGCAGAGTCAGGGACGTAATTGTTTGGACGCCCAGATGGTAGCTCGCTGCCACGGAACGATCATCATCATCGGCGACCGCCCGCGCCATTTGAGTGAAGATCGCTGTTGTCAGCGACACCGTGATCAGCGACTGCGGAACCATGAAAATCATGAAAGCGGTTGCGTAGGCGTTAATACCGACGAGCACACCGTCATGCGTTTTCGCGTACGCATCGGCCAAAGCAGCCAAGTTATTCGTCGACAGAACACCGATCTGGCTGACCCCCAGCGTCGCGAACGTCCATCCGGCAACCTTCGACGTGGAGCCAAATGACGTGCCTCGGAAATGGAAGTCAGGCTTGAAATGAACGCCTGATCGTTTCATCGGAATGAACAAGACAAGCGCCTGAGCAATCACGCCCAGCGTCGCCGACCCACCCAGTAGCCAGAATTGTGTCGCGGAAAGATCCTCGACATTGATGCGCCCTTCGGTGCCACCCCACAAAAAGAGGAATGCACCCAAACCGGCGATACCAACAACGTTATTCACCACCGGCGCCCACATGTATGGGCCGAACACGCCACGCGCATTCAGTAGCTCACCCAGCAGGTTGTACAGGCCGTAGAAGAACAGCTGTGGCAAACAGAGCAAAGCGAAAAGAATCGCCAACGTGCGAGTTTGAGCGTCGTAGCCGGCTGCCGTGATCACAACCAACAGCGGAGCGGCAATCATCGCCACGATCGTCACGATAAACAGAAGCGTCCCAGCAAGAGTGAGCAGACGATTCACATAGGTTTGACCATCGTGCTTCCGCTTCAGTGCTCCAACGATCTGTGGAACAAGAACCGCATCAAAAACGCCGGACGCCAAAAGATTAAAGACCGTGTTCGGCAAAGTATTCGCTGTTTGGAAGGCTGCGGATACACCACCGCCGGCTGCTCCAATCGCAGCAAGAAGCATTGCCGAACGAACAAACCCAAGGATTCGCGACACCATCGTGCCCGACGCCATGATCGCGCTGGCCCTCAGGATGGATCGGCTCCGAGGCTCCGGAGGCGCTTCAACCGAAGAGTTCGACTCGGTCATTTGTTCTCCTCTTCTTTACGCCCAGCACGGCGCTTGCGTACCGACCTGACCAGGCCGATCACAAACAGAAGACCAAAAGCAATCGCAACCGTGATAGTAAAAGCATCTTCCCAGCCGGCACGCATACGGACAAGAATGTCATCCGAGATGGCAAGAAGCGCGCCGTCGGCAGTATTGATTTGGTAGGTCACTTCAATATCGCCCGACCCGATGGCATTCACGGGAACGTTGACCGCGGTGACTGTTCGCGCAGGAATGGTTGTGATCGCGGACTGGCGAACCTTCAGCCTGGGATCGGATGGGTTGATCGTGACCGTCACATTCACGTCCCACGCCAAATCATTACGAACACGGATCGGAAAATCCGCGGACTTGTTAATCAGATTCACCGTGTCTGAAGGCACCAGTGACACCAGAGAGCGGAGGTTCGACACCTTCGCGCTGAACTGGGACGCGCGCGTCACCTGCTCATCGGTGCCGATCGACGCACTCACCGTCGGCAAAATATCGTCGTGGAGAGTCGCGTTGACCGCCTTCGGGTCAGACGTTGAATCCGCAAAAGACTTCAGTTGTGCCAGTGCATCGCCAAGCGTTGTCAATGCTGCGCTTGTTTCAGCCGACAGCTGACCGGGTCCGACAACGAAACGCTCAACGTCAGTCACCTGCGACGACGCGATCTGGCTAAACGACGTGGGCTCAACCCACCGCTGTTGGAGTAAAGACTTCAGACGCTGAACAAGCGAAGCAGACGGGGCCAACGTGCGCGACGCCGTCACCTCAACCGTTCGAGACACACTGGGACGCTCACGCGTAATAATCGCAGACACGCCAGCAAGTGCCTGGTCAACATCAAGAGCGTCCGAGCTCGTTGACACTTCCCAACTCAGCAGATCGTTCAACGTCTTATTCGTTGAAAGAACAGTCGCCGTCGAATCCGTCGCCCCCTGCGTGGACGTTTCACCCGTCGAATAATTCACTTCAACGGGAGCAAGGGAGGTAAACGACACCTCGGGGTCCGGATCCAACGCACCGCCCGGAGCGATCGTCACCTTATCGGAAGCCAAGGCCAGCCCGGTCGTACTGAACGTTTCAGCTTTCGGCCACTCCACATTCTTCAAAATCGTCGCATTCGCGTGGGTTTTTGACGCCTTCTGCGCAGCACTCTCGTTCGAGGACTGAGAATGTGAACCGTTTGTCTCACTTTGCGACCCCTGGGTTTGGGTAGCCCCTGACTGGTCAGAGCTCTGCGATGTCGCGCTCTGCGGGTTGGATTCGGCTAAGTCGGCAGACGCGGCCTCGTACCCCTCAATCGCGATGCCGGTTGCACTCCACCCCGCTGCTTCCACCGACGTTGGAAAGGACTTGATCGACGCGGACATCAGCGCAGACAGCTGATCGTTTGCCGCCAACGCAACCACGCCGGGATCGGCATCTCCCGTGGGAAGCGCGATGATTTCACGTTCAGCCACCAATAGCTTCGATGCGAACAATCCGTCAGCATTCGCCTTCGAAGTCGACGTGTCACGAGTTGGACGCGGAATCACCGTCGAATCAAGAGCCAGCGTCGTACCCGGAATCTGAGCAATCTCAGTTATCGCCGAACGCTCTTTCACGGTATTGCTTGAATTCGACGCGGTCCACGGAACAACAGCGTTCACCTGCGTCGGCTGGACCTCCTGGCCGGAATCCCAAATAAAAATCGTACGATCCGCGCCACTGTGATCCCCCGACAGAACGTCGACGCCGAGGGCTCGCGGACCCCAGTCATAGGACGAATACAGGTCGAGGCGATCAACTGGAATATGAACCTCGAAGGGGATGGTCTGCCCGCCGGGAATGTCCTCGCTGGTTTCTTCGTAGCTGATCAGACGCCCAGGACGCGTCGACGCATCCAAAGAATCAGCGAGTTCACGAATACTATCGGCCGGACTAAATGCCATCGAGACCATCAGCAAAGGGGCAGAAAGCGCTTCATCACCGGTGTTCGTGATTGTGCCCGAAACAACCAGCTCGCTTTCGTTCGTCAGAATCTTCGGGCTGAGCTGATCGATTGACACGGTCAAGCCGTTCGATGATTGCGATTTGGCAAACAGGTCCGGGACAGTTGCCTGCGTGCCACCTGCCGTTTCATCGCCGAACGAGGCCGGTGCGATCACGCTGCTTCCAACCATGGCAAGGCCGGCAAGGGTGGCGGTTGCTAGGGCGACGCTTCGGATACTCGTGGCGAAGAGCCGACGGGCGAAAAGTCCGTGCCTCATCTATTGCCCCCGATAGAGGAGATCAAGAGCCAGAGAAACGATGCGACGCTCATTCGGGTAAGCGAGCTGGTGAGGAAGATCTTTCAAACGAACCCATGCGGCAGCTTCCGCTTCGTGATCAGGGTCATTTTCAACCGTAATTTCACCCGAAACGTACTGCATCAGGTAGTGGTGAACGACCTTATGAACCCGGCGTTCATTGCCTGAGAACCAGTAGTCGATGCTGGTCAGGTGAGTCAGAATCTGGCCGTGGATACCGGTCTCTTCCGCTACTTCACGAAGAGCTGCCTGCTCGGCCGTTTCCCCGGGTTCAATGTGCCCCTTCGGAAGACACCATTCGATGCGACCTGAACGATTCCTTCTGGCAATCAACGCGGCGTAGGGAATTCCATCCACAACGTCAATGACGATGCCACCGGCCGACGTTTCGGATGAAACGGGAAGATGCGATGTTGACGAATGAAGCTGGCGCGTATGACGAATCGGGGGTCGTGGGACCCCCTGTCTGTGATTCGTTGGACGCATAGGCATACGTCCACTTTAGTTGCCCGACGGCAACGTTTCGTGACAGACCGTCCTTGTGTACAGACTCGTCACCAGATTCACGCGCTTCTTAATGGCAGTTTCCCGCCAAAACATGGCACGCTTAGGGGTGATGAGTGAAAAGACCACACTTTCGAATCAGCCTAACTCGCACCCTCACGCGCGCGTATATGCGGACATCTCTGCTCGCGATATTCCATCGCTGATGGTGAATGCTCGAAATGCCTTCGCCAATTTGCCATCGGAGATTCTTGAGCTTGGACGCGTTTTTGAAGATGCAGGAGAAGAGATCGCCCTAGTCGGCGGTCCGGTTCGCGATGCCTTTCTGGGTGTGGACCCGCATGATTTTGACCTGACAACGTCTGCGCGCCCAGATAAGACCGAAGAGCTCCTGGCCATGTGGGGCGACGCCGTATGGGATATCGGCAAGGAATTCGGAACGATTGGCGGACGCCGTAAGAATCTGGTCGTCGAGGTCACCACGTATCGTACGGATTCGTACGAGGTCGGTTCGCGCAAACCAGAAGTTGCCTTTGGGGACACTCTGGAAGGCGACCTGACCCGTCGTGACTTCACCGTGAATGCGATGGCGATGCGTCTGCCGTCCATGACGCTTGTTGATCCGCACAACGGTTTGGAAGACCTTGCGGCCTCGCGCCTGCGTACGCCGGTGACAGCTGAGCAGTCCTTTGACGATGACCCGCTCCGGATCATGCGTGCTGCGCGTTTCAGCGCTCAACTGGGCATCGACGTTGACATGGATGTCATGGATGCGATGGAAATAATGGCGTCCCGTCTTGAAATCGTGTCAGCAGAACGAATTTGCGCCGAACTGCAACGTCTGATCATTTCTCACTGGCCTAGGCGGGGCCTCGAATTGATGGTTCACACGGGAGTTGCCAAGATTGTCCTGCCGGAACTCGCCACGCTGGTGGAAACCGTGGACGAGCACAACCGCCATAAGGACGTCTACGAGCACACTCTGACCGTCCTCGACCAGGCGATCGCGTTGGAGACCGGCCCGGATGGCCCAGTGCCCGGCCCCGACTTCATTCTCCGATTCGCGGCGTTGATGCACGATGTGGGCAAGCCCGATACGCGCGTTTTCGAAAAGAACGGGACCGTCTCGTTCCACCATCACGAAATCGTGGGTGCGAAGATGACGCGTAAGCGTATGCGCGCTCTGAAATTCGACAAGGCGACAACCCAGGCGGTTGAAAAGCTCGTGTCTCTTCACCTGCGTTTCCACGGGTACGGGGAAGTAGCCTGGAGTGATTCGGCAGTTCGTCGCTATGTTGCTGACGCGGGTGACCAGCTTGAACGTCTTCATCGTCTGACCCGCGCTGACTGCACAACGCGTAATCGTCGTAAGGCAATGATGCTGTCAAGCGCCTACGACGATCTGGAAAACCGTATCGTTGCTCTGCGCGAGCAGGAAGAGTTGGACGCGATCCGCCCGGACTTGGACGGTGACCAGATTATGGAAATCCTGGGATTGCGTCCGTCACGTGCGGTCAAGCTCGCGCGCGACTACCTGATGGAGTTGCGTCTGGAGAACGGCCCGATGGGTGAAGAGGCGGCAAAGGCAGCTTTGCTCGACTGGTGGTCTTCGGAAGAAATCCGCGAGATTGCAGCGGAATATCAGGCTCAGCAGGCGCACTGGGAGTCGCTTGTTGCGCAAAAGCGAGCAAAGAAAGCTGCTGCGAAAGCGAAGCGACAATCTGAGTTGGCAGATGAGACAGTGCCAACATCAGCGGATTAGTTTCGCTCTAGTTGCTGTTTGAGTGTGTGAACTACGAGGTCTAGGCCACGCGTCTTCACTGTGCAACCTCGGCTTAAAAGCACTATCTCCTGCAGAAAAAGAAGGCGTGAAGTGACGACCTTTACTCCTCAGAAGGCATCAGCAGATATCGGTGTGTGCGGTTTGGGCGTTATGGGCGCTAACCGTGCTCGCAACCTTGTGCGCAACGGCTACCGCACCGCGATCTTCAACAGGACCCCTGCCCGCAGCCCTGATTCAGCGACAGCGCGACTTCTTTGGTTCGCACACGTACAACTGTGTTGACCGTGAAGGCACGTTCCACACGTTGTGGGCATCAGGTGGTCACCCGGAAGAAAGTGGAATTGAGATTCCCTGAATCCTAAAAGCTCAGGGATTCCATCTTCCATGTGACGGGGGCACTCAACTTTCTTGTTGGGCGCGAATTATCTCGCGTGAGACTCAAGATGATTCGGTTGTCCCCGTCACTCTTCACGCAGATTCCCAGGTTTTCTGCCTAGGCTGGTGGTAGAACTGTCCGACGAAAGGCTCAACCGTGGCACAATCCACCGGTCATAACCCGGGCTCACCTCTGCCGAAGCGCGCTGATTATGCGCGTCAGCGTCGCGCCGCGCAGGAAGTGGCCGACCGTGAAGCGGTAGCGAAGGCCCGTAAGCGTCAGTCGCAGCCACCCAAGCAGGCGCCACAACCGCCTCAGCGTCGTTCGGTGGGCGCGCAGGCGAGCCAGGAGTATTTTGCTCCGGTCACTTCTGCCACCGCCCGTCCGGCTTCTGCGTCTTCGGCTTCCGCTCAGTCACGAGGCCGGTCAGCCAAATCAAAACCCGTGGCGAAAAAGAAGTCCGGGTGGGGTCGACGTATTGGCCTGACCATTGTTTTCGCGTTCTTACTGTCGGTGATTGCTGGCGCGGGCCTGTTCCTTTACATGTATTCACGTGCGACGATCCCTGCCGCATCCGACTTGGCGCTCGCTCAAAAGACGAGCATCTACTATTCGGATGGCACGACCAAGCTCGGTGATCTTGGTGAAGTGAACCGCGAGATCATTGATACGACCACGCTTCCTGACTATGTCGGCAAGGCAATTGTCGCGTCGGAAGACCGGACTTTCTACACCAATTCGGGCGTTGATTTGAAGGGTATTGCTCGCGCCCTGTTCAACAACGTCACAACGGGTTCACGTCAGGGTGGTTCAACGCTGACTCAGCAGTACGTTGAGCGCTACTACACGGGTGAAACCACGTCGTACAAGGGTAAAGTAAAAGAAGCGGTCCTAGCGATCAAGATCAATCGTGAACAGTCCAAGGACGAAGTCCTGGCAAACTACATGAATACGATCTACTTCGGTCGTGGCGCATACGGTATTGAAGCGGCAGCAAAGGCTTACTACGGTCATTCGGCTGCTGAAATGACGTTGAGTGAAGCAGCAATGATTGCGGGCATTATCCCAGCGCCTTCCGCGTGGGATCCAGCAGTTGATGCAGACCAGGCGAAGACTCGCTGGGAGCGCGTGCTCAACCTCATGGTTGAAGATGGCTGGATTTCGCAGGCGGAATCTGATGAGGCAACCTTCCCTGAAACCATCGACCCCGCAACTGTGGAGACTGAATCAATGAGTGGTCCCAACGGCTATCTGATTCAGCAGGTGAAGGAAGAACTGCTCGCCACAGGCGCGTTCACGGAGGAAAGCCTCGACGAGGGTGGCTTGAAGATTACGTCCACCATCGATCAGACGAAGCAGGATCAGGCGGTTGCAGCCGCTCAGACGATGTCGTCGGTCAGCGGTTGGGATCCGGCAACAATGCACGTTGCCCTGTCGTCCATTGACCCTGCAACGGGTGAAATTGTTGCTGAATTTGGTGGCGATGACTACTTGGCTCGTCAGCAGAACGCTGCGACGCAGGATATCGCGATGGCCGGCTCCAGCTTCAAACCGTTTGCGCTCATCGCAAATGCGCGAGCCGGCGGATCTGTCTACGACACATACAGCGGTTCTTCTCCGCAGTCGTTCCCCGGGCTGACCGAACCCGTTCGAAACAATGCGAACGTGTCTTACGGCAAGATCAATCTGATCACCGCAACCGAGTATTCGGTGAACACCTCGTTCGTTGCCTTGAACAAGGATATTGGCCCGGCTGCCACGATGCAGGCAGCTATTGATGCCGGTATTCCCGAATCCACGCTCGGCTTGGACTCGAGCCTGCTGAACGTGCTTGGCTTCGCATCACCCCACAATATTGATCTAGCGAGTGCGTACGCGACGATCGCCAACGGCGGACAGCGCATGACCCCGCACATCGTTCGTTCCGTGGCTGACTCAGCGGATAACACGATATTTACGACGACCGTTGAAGCTCGCCAGGCGTTCTCGTCAACCGATGTGTCGGCAATTATGCCGGCTCTTCAGGCCGTGACCGCTTCGGGTGGTACGGCTGAAACGGTGTCGTCCACTCTGCCAGGTTTTACGACCGCAGGTAAGACGGGCACGTCCAATGACCAGCTTTCAGCCCAGTTCATTGGTTTCGTTCCGGAATTGGTGACCGCTGTTTCGATGTATCAGTCGGACGAAGAAGGCAACGCTGTGTCGCTGGCGAATATCGGTGGCTTAGACCAGTTCCACGGTGGTGACTGGCCTGTGACCGTGTGGAACACATACATGTCGGCGATTTCGTCAACGCTCAGCCAACAGACCTTCTCTTGGTACGTTGCACCGAAACGCCAGTCGAATCAGCAGACCATGAGCCAGAGTGGTGCGCAAGCTCCTCAGACTGAAACTTCGGAGCAGCCGCCCACTGAGTCGAATGAAACCCAGGGTCAGACCCCGGGGCAGACTCCTACCCCTGCACCTCCGAGAACCGATCAGCAGAACCAGAATGGGACTGACAATTCAGGACAGAGCCAGGGTGGCAGTCAGAACGGTTAACATGGGCAGAATTCTGAGCAGCCTGCGGATAGTCCGTAGTCTAGGCATCTAGACGATAAAACAGCGGTGGGGCCCTACCAACTGGTAGAGCCCCACCGCTATGTGCTGGCTGTTTACTTCACTTACTCAGCGGTTAAGTAAACAACTGGCGGATGCCAATCACTCAGCGATAACGCGGACCTTGAGGTTCGCGGAAACTTCCTGGTGGAGGTTCACTGAGACGGTGTACTGACCAACGGACTTGATCGGGGTTGCGATGATGACACGACGACGATCAATGGTCTTACCGAGCTGTTCCTTGACGGCGTCAACAATCGAAGCTGCCGAGACTGCACCGAACAGGCGACCGGACTGGCCGACCTTGCCGGAAACGGTGACGGGCTCTGCTGCCTGAAGGACGTCGCGGAGTTCGCGAGCATCATCGACAGTTGCGATTTCGTGGCGACGACGTGCAGCTGCGATCTGATCGATCTGCGACTGTGCGCCCTTCGTCCACTTGGTCGCGTAACCGCGGGGAACAAGGTAGTTGCGTGCGAAGCCAGCCTTGACCTCGACGACCTCGCCTGCGTTGCCAAGGTTGGCAACATCGTGGGTGAGGATGAGCTTAGTGGTAGCCATAATAAGTATCCTTCCCCGAATCAGCGGCCGGTCGACGAGTAGGGCAGAAGCGCCATTTCGCGGGCGTTCTTCACTGCGCGGGCAATGCGACGCTGCTCCTGGACGGAAACGCCAGTGACGCGACGTGCACGGATCTTGCCACGGTCAGAGATGAACTTACGCAGAAGCGCAGTGTCCTTGTAGTCGATCGATTCGATCTTGGCCGACTTCAGCGGGTTGGCCTTCTTCTTGATGGGCTTATTGCGAAGTTGAGGCTTCGCCATGATGGTCTCCTTGGATCCGGACGGAATGTTCCGCCCAATTCATGTGATGTCTATGTGTCTGATGTGGGCCCGTGGGCCACCGATCAGAACGGGGGTTCGCCGAACGAGTCGCCCTGGGAAGTGCCCCACGGGTCATCGTTCGCGCCACCCTGAGGTGCGCTGTAGCTGGCTTGGTTCGATCCGTATCCGCCACCGGACTGGCCGGCGTTACGGTTTCCACCCTGGTATCCGCCACGTCCCTGGCCGGAGCCGGAACGTTCCTGACGAGTCACCTCGGCGCGGGCCCAACGCAAGGATGGGCCAACTTCTTCGACGCGGAGTTCAACGACGGTGCGCTGAGCACCCGTACGATCTTCGAAGTTGCGCTGAACCAGGTTGCCCTGGACGATGACGCGCATGCCCTTACGGAGCGATTCGGAGATGTTCTCTGCGAACTCGTTCCATGCGGAGCAACGCATGAACAGGGTGTTGCCATCGCGCCACTGACCAGACTTTGAGTCGTACTGGGAGGGCGTTGAAGCAACGGTGAAGTCGACAACGGCTTGGCCACTGTTGGTGAAACGAAGTTCGGGGTCAGCGGTGAGGTTACCGACGATGGTGATCTGGGTATCTCGTGCCATGTCAACTCCTAATGACGGTGGTGGAAAATCGAACTGAACTCAGTGAGCGTCGGGGCGCTGGAGCTTGGTGCGCAGGATGGTCTCGTCGAGACCCATGCGACGGTTGAGCTCGAGCGCGACATCGGGAGTCGTGGTCATGTTAATGACAACGTAGATCCCTTCGGAGCGCTTGAGGATGTCGTATGCAAGACGACGCTTGCCCCAGACGTCAATGTTCTCGATCGAGCCACCGTTTGCGGTGACGGGTGCGAGGTACTTTTCCATCGTGGGGGTGACGGTGCGCTCATCGATCGAAGGATCGAGGATCACCATCAGTTCGTAGTTACGCACTGTTAATCCCACCTCCTATGGTCTTTGCGGTCACGGACGGTCCGTGACAGGAGGGTAATGCGTGTGCATTTGCGGGTTGCAAACGCGTGGAAAGTCGCTACTGGTGCAACGACAATCCAAGAATCAAGATTACCGTCAAAATGAGCCCGCGCGCTAGTGGAGTCAGGTAGTGCTGTGTCACTCACTTCCTTCGATGTGAGTGCTTTGCCGGGCCTCGTCAATCACCTATGAGGTAGCTGGCATTGAACGCAAGAGCCCGCCTTTGGAAAACCAGGTGCGCCAGATGTTCGACGCGAATCGCGCACCCAGGTAGACGAGGGCGTAAGCCAACCAGACTCCCACGACGATGATCGACGAGGCCACGCCCGCCTGCCTGAGGTATTCAACGGCTCCAAGCGCGGGCAGAAGAACGGCCAGCTGAAGGGGACCCGCAATCGCGAAAAACATGTTGTCACCAGCGCCGAGCAGGACACCGTCGAGCATGAACACCACACCGCAGAACGGGAAACCAAGCACGGACGCGAGCAGTCCCCACTTCGCGAGCTCATGCATCACCGGGTCTGAACCGAATACCAGGGGAAGCCAAGGCGACAAGAAGGCGATGAGCACGGTCAGAATGAAGCCCACTCCAAGACCCCAGATGGTCAGCACTTTAAGGAGCTCACGGAGTTCGGACGCGGACCCCTTGCCGACCGCGAACCCAACGAGGGACTGCGAAGCAATTGCCAACGAATCAAGGATGAAAGATGCGAGAGTCCAGATTGTCAGAACCACCTGGTAGGACGCGACTTCGCTGGCACCGAGATGGGACACCGGCCAGATCGTCGCGAGTCCAGCGACGCGCAGAGCAACACCGCGGACGATCAGGGGAGCACCTTCGATCGCTGCGTGAGCGATCCCCGAGGCGTCGGGACGAAGGGTGATCTTTTCGGCTCGAGCATGCGAATAGAAGATCGCAACATACACGCTCGCCATGCCGATCAATGAAACCGAGGTGCCGATACCGGAGCCTGCGACACCCAACTTGAAGCCGTACATCAGCGTCGCGTTCAAGGCGATGTTGACGAGTGTGCCGACAGCGGTGACGATCAGCGGTGTGCGCGTGTCCTGAAGGCCGCGCAACATTCCGACCACGGCGAATCCGACCAGGGTGCCGATCAGGCTGGGAGCTGACGCGATCAGGTACATGGTCGCCTGATGGGAGACCTCGGGATCCTGGGTCAACAGACCCACAAGGGGCTTCGCGCTGGCAATGACAGCAACGGTGGATAGTATGCCCAGCCCTAGCGCCAAAATCGTGGCGTTCATGCCTTGTGCAAAAGCGCGCGCTCTATCCCCCGAACCGAGGGCCCGGGCTGTTAATGAAGTTGTGGAATACGCTAGAAAAACGAACAAAACAACGACTGTTTGCAGGATCTGGGAGGCCACGGAAAGCCCTGCGAGCTGCTGTGTTCCCAGGTTTCCCACCATTGCCGAGTCGATGAAAGTAAATAGGGGTTCGGCGATGAGAGAACCGAGAGCGGGGATTGCTAAAGCGAGGATTTTCCGCGTAATACTGCGGTATTTATGGGGTTGAATCCCGTCGTTTTCGAGGGGGATTTCGGCTTTTTGGTCGGGTGGTGTGGAGGGCGAAGACAGTGCCGTTGAAGCCTCAAGTTGGGGTTGAGAGTTCGATGAACCTTTGGGCGTGTCGTCCACTATTTTTCCTTCACTTTGTTTTCCACAATCTGTGCACATATCTGTGGACAACGTATACCAATGCTATCGGTAAATCGCGCCGAAAAGACTTGTGTAGCATTCCTCAACAAGTAAAACTATCCACACACTGTCCACACCGTGCTGTGGATAACACGCCGTATTGTCCACATCTTTTCCATACGTTATCCCCATTCAAGTTCACCTTGAGAGTGGGCAGAACGCCCGTGCGGGGTTATGCTCGCGAGACACTGAAGTATCACGAGGCTGGCGTAAGGAGAAGCAGTGGCCGAAGAGTTTGATCGTGTCCAACCGCATGACAACGAAGCTGAAGTTGCTGTCCTTGGCTCCATGCTCCTGACCGTTGACGCGATCGTTGACGTCACCGAAGAAATTCGTGGATCCGACTTCTACTCGATGCAACACGAGATCATCTTCAATGCGATCGTTGAACTCTTCGGACAAAACCAGGTTGCCGATCCCATCACGGTGTCTGACAAGCTCCAGCACGATGGCACTCTGACAAAAATTGGTGGCAGGCCCTACCTGCACACATTGATGGCATCGGTTCCTACCGCCGCCAACGCCGGCTACTACGCGCGCATCGTTCGCGAAAAATCCATTATGCGACGCTTGGTCAGTGCCGGAACGCGAGTCGTTCAATTGGGATACTCCGAAGAAGGCGCGGAAATTGATGAGCTTGTCGACCAGGCTCAACAGGAAATCTTCGCCGTCGCTACCGACCGTGCATCCACCGACTACGTGTCGATGAACACGATGGTGAATTCGCTGGTTGAACACCTTGAAGCCATTCAAAAGAACGACGACCTATTCGGTGTGCCCACCGGCTTTACCGACCTGGATGACCTGACGCAGGGCCTCAAGGGTGGTCAGATGATTATCGTTGCAGCCCGACCGGCAATGGGTAAGTCCACATTCGCACTGGACTTCTGTCGCTCGGCGTCAATCAAGCACGACATCACGTCACTGATCTTCTCGCTCGAAATGAGCCAGCAAGAAATCGCCATGCGTATGGTCTCCGCAGAATCCGGCGTACCACTGACGAAGATGCAGAAAGGCACCATGAACGATGACGATTGGCGCAAGGTCGCCAACACCATCGGCAAGGTCGCACAATCTCCTCTCTACGTTGACGACTCCGCCAACATCACGATGACGGAAATTCGTTCAAAGTGCCGTCAACTCAAGCAGGAACAGAACCTTGGACTGGTCGTCGTTGACTACCTCCAGCTGATGACAACCGGTGGCAAAGCCGAATCGCGTCAGCAGGAAGTTTCTCAAATCTCGCGAAGCCTCAAGCTTCTGGCGAAAGAAGTCGACGTTCCCGTCGTCGCAGTCGCCCAGTTGAACCGTAAGTCCGAAGAACGAACCGACAAGCGCCCCATGATGTCTGACCTGCGTGAATCTGGATCACTGGAACAGGACGCAGACATCATCATGCTGCTTCATCGCCCCGACTACTACAAGGAAGATGATCGTCCGGGCGAAGCAGAAATCCACGTCGTCAAACACCGTGCGGGTGCAACGAAGACGATCACTGCGCTCTTCCAAGGACACCTGGCGCGCTTCGCTAACTACACGCGTCGCGGAGAAGACTAATCAGCACCGGCCAACTGTCGCGTGCCACCAATTGCGAATCGAGGTTTGTGGGCGAGCGTGGCCTCGTCAATCGGCGTCAGGCATACCGGCAATCTGGGGTTAATGGCCAAAATGTGTGTACAGAATCGCTGTTTTTGCTGGTTTGACTAGGGGTTTTAGGGGTTTACACATGCTTTGAGAGCATGTGGTGTGAAGGGTGCTTGTAATCAACCTGTTTGTGGGGTATGTGGCTGGAAGCTAGTTAAGAATGGTTCCACTAGCGCAGGTAGGACTCGTTGGCGTTGTCAATCGTGTGGTGCCTCGACTACTCAGGCCCGCCCCGATATAACGGCTAAGGCCCAAGCCAGTATGTTTCTGGACTGGTTGTT
>NZ_JASOER010000030.1:0-15086 GCF_030212665.1 Pauljensenia sp. UMB9872
ACAACTTTGAACCAAACTTTCCCGCACCACAAAGCCGAAAAGTCGGGCTCAGACCAACTCTTTTTGTCCTTTAACCCGAAACCCATCGTAGCCACTTTTCAACGACTAGACACCGAGCCGAAAGCGCCTGTCGGCGCGAAGGCCGCTCGTAGCGGCAGAGTTTGGAGCCCGGGGCTTAACAACTCGGTGCGCGTACAAGCATACGTAATGCGAGCCTCGCCAGCGAGGGGAGGACAGGTGGGACATCCCACCAAAATGTGCGACCATGAATCGTATGGAGTCTGTTCCCACTCGACGTGCCTTGACGCCCCATTCTCATCGAGGGCGTCGCGGTTTAAGCGACCGCCTTTCGATGGCAACCCTGTCGATCGCGACCGGTATGCGCTTATCCGCGGTCATCGTTCTTCTTTTCTCGATTCTGACCGTGGTCGTGTGGGCGTTGCCGGCAACGTCTTTGACGTTTGCTCCCCTGATTGCTCTGATCGGTGTTGTTCTTGCCTTCACGTGGGGTGCGCTTACCGGTCTGGATCTTCCTCCCCTCACGATTATCGCGTTGGCGCTTTCAGCAGCTGTTCTGCCGATGATGGTTGCGCTGACGGGCGACTTAAAATATGGCGTTCCGGTGATCGGGGCGTCGGTTGTTGTGATTGTTGCTTCGGTGATTTTCACGGCTCCAACGCCAACGAATCACTCGTTTATCACGGGTGAGAATTGTGCTGAAACGATTGCGCAACGCCAGCGTGAGCGGGCTCTTCAGGAAGCTCTTATCGCAGGTGAATCAGTCGATGAGGCCGATGTGATGGTGCTACGCCGAGTGAAGACTCGTCCCAATGAGCGTCCGACCTCTTTGACTCTTGCTTCCGCGATTGGAGCCTTGATTCTGATTGCCGCGTCGGCTGCGTGGATCACGTTGAATTCTCTTGAGCAGTGGAGCGTGATGATCCCCGTTGCCGCGGTCTTGATTGCGCTGATTGTGTGGGGAGACCAGATTGGCCACACCTATCGTTCGCAGTCGATTGGTGCACTTTCGGTGGGAGCGATCTCGGGCGCAATCATTGGTGTTGTCGCATATATTGCCGGTCGCGCATCGCAGATGACGCCGATTATTCTTCCGGGCCTTGCCTCCGTTATCGGTCCGATTCCGGCGGCCGCTCTTTTCGGTCTGCTTGAAGGTGTGGCTGTTGGTATGACGATTGTGGTTCTTGATGGTCTGCTGGGTGATCACACGACGCGTCGCCCGCCGACAGGGGCGCTGGGTCGCGCCTGCGCAAAGTTCTTGGTTGCTGCGATTCCGATTTACGCGTTGATCCGCATCGGTGGCATCTGAGCCAAATCCTCGCTTCGAGCCTCGAAGCTGCTGACTGACGCGGTGGTGGCGAACCCAAATATCGCATGGGCGCGCGCAAACCTTTAGGCTAATTTCCATGATGGTTATTCCTGCTGATTTGCCTGTTGCTCTTGCTCCTCTCGCCTGGATGCTCGGTACGTGGAAGGGCTGGGGCATGGTCGCAGGCGCTGAAACGGATACTGCGATCATTGAAGAGATGCGCGGTGAGATTTGTGGTGAGCAGATGCGTTTCACCACGTCGATTTACCAGGGTCTTCCGGCTCCCGGCGTTGAGATTGAGCCGACGTGGGACGCTGCCGAGGGGCTGTCGCAAATTGGTCGCGGTGAGCTTCTGGTCGAAGAGACGATGTACGTGTCGGTGATGCCGACTACGGGTGAGCTGCCTCCTCCGGGTCAGTATGTGCCGCGCGAATTCACGGCGACTTCGGCTTTGACGAATGGTCTTGGTGTGCTGTGGGCGGGCGTGGGAGTTGGCCCGCGCGTGCAGATGGTGTCGGATGCGATTGCGCGCGACGCGAAGGCGCAAGAGGTCGAGCACCTGGGGCGCATGTACGGCCTGGTCGCGGGTGAGCTCATGTGGACGCAGGAAAAAACTATTGCCGGTGGCGAAGCTGCCGTTGAGTTCTCGGGTCGCCTGATGCGTACCGAGCAGGCGCACACAGCGTCGGGCGAAGCCGTTGAAGGCATTGACGCCGAAGCTGAGAGTGGTTTCCTTGTCTGATTTCCCCGTTTCTTCCGCTACGTCGGATTCGCCTGCCGATGAGTGGCTGTCTCCGCTTGCCACGTGGCCGGGTGCGATTCTCACGTCCGACGATCTAGGGGATCAGGACACCCGCGCTAAAGAAGCTGACACCCCTGAAGAAGGAGCGGAGCCAAAGACCTTTGCGATCCCCGCGACGCCGATTGCCCTGCATTACGGCGACCCTTTGGGAGAACAGTGGGCCTTGGAAGAGGGTCGCGCGATCACGGATCGCGCAGACTTGGGCGTCATCACCGTGTCTGGTGTGGATCGTCAGACGTGGCTGACCAGCATTACGACGCAGATTGTCACGGGTATGGGCCCGGGGGATTCGAAGGAGCTTCTGGTTCTGGATCCTCAGGGTCATATTGAGCACCAGGCTGCAGTAGCGGACGACGGCGAGAATACGTGGTTGATCTGCGAAGGCCATGACACCCGGGGTCTAGCGGAGTTCCTGCGTTCGATGCAGTTTGCTCTGCGCGTGCGGGTTGATGTGTGCTCTGACGTGACGGTGTTCGCGACCGCGGGCAGTGACACGGATACAGCTACCGGGCTTCCCGGCCTCGTGCTGACCTGGAACGATCCGTGGCCGGGCACGACCGAGGGAGGCACGGAATACTTCCAGGGCTCTCATCCGGGCGAACGCTCACAGATACGTTTGCATGTTGTGCATCGCGATGGGGCGAAGCAGTTTGTTACCGACTGGCTGACTACTGATGCGAAGCGGAAGCCTGCGGGGTTCCTTGCGTGGGAGGCGATGCGTATTGCTGCGTGGCGCCCGCGCTTGGGTGTCGACACGGACGCGCGGTCGATTCCGGCTGAAGTCGATTGGCTGCGCACTGCGGTCCACACGAATAAGGGCTGTTATCGCGGGCAGGAGTCGATTGCTCGCGTGCTCAATTTGGGGCGTCCGCCGCGTCGCCTGACGTTCCTGCAGCTTGATGGTTCACGAGGCGATCTTCCCGAGGTAGGTACTCGCATTGAATCGAACGGTCGAGTTGTTGGTGTCGTGACCTCTGTTGCTCGCCATGGAGAGCTTGGTCCGATTGCTTTGGCGGTGCTTGCGCGCAACGTTCCGGCGTCGATGGTGTTCGACTTGGACGGTATTGCTGCAGCTCAGGAACTGATTGTTCCCGTTGATGGCAAATCTGCGATGTCCCCCGAAACGCGTCCGGGCGCTGATTTGAATAATCCTGATCTGCGTCGCCATGACGTGTCGCCGATCGGTGGCCTGGGCGCGTTGGGAGCCCGCTGATGCGCGCGGTTATTCAGCGCGTAACCAGCGCTTCCGTGTCTGTTGACGGTCAGGTTGTCGGAGCGATTGATCGCCCGGGCCTGCTGGTGTTGCTCGGCGTGAAAAGGGGAGACGGCGCGGAGCAAGTTGCGACTGTCGCCCGTAAGATCGCGGAACTTCGCATTCTCGGTGATGAGCAGTCCGCCTCGGAACTCGATGCTCCGATCCTGGTGGTTTCGCAGTTCACGCTCTACGGTGATACGCGCAAGGGGCGTCGCCCCTCGTGGGTGAATGCCGCCCCGGGCGATGAAGCGCAGCCTCTCGTCGATGCGGTTGTCGCCGATTTACGAGGTCGCGGACTCGAAGTAGCAACGGGCGAATTCGGCGCGATGATGGAAGTTTCGCTGGTCAATGATGGCCCGTTCACCGTACTGGTGGAATCCGAAGCGTAACTGAAACAGCCGGGAGCCGATCAGCCTCGTCGATATTCCTTTTTCACCCCATGGCGAACTAACGCGCATATCATCGTGCGCTCGCTTAGTGTGGTTTCAGTTGAAGAATCACTCCGCGCGTTGGCGCGGTCCCCGGACACAAAGGGAATGACATGTTCGAACGGTTTACCGACCGAGCTAGGCGCGTCGTCGTCCTCGCGCAGGATGAAGCGCGCGGGCTCAAGCACAACTACATCGGGACTGAGCACCTTTTGCTCGGCCTGATCTCCGAAGGTGAAGGCGTCGCCGCGAAGGCGCTCGCGATGATGGACATTAACGATGGCGACGTCCGTGCGTCCGTCATTGAGATCATTGGCGAAGGCGAAAAGACGGTTGAAGGCCACATTCCCTTCACACCGCGCGCAAAGCGAGTCTTCGAGCTGTCACTGCGTGAGGCACTGCAGCTTGGCCACAACTACATCGGCACCGAACACCTTTTGCTTGGCCTGCTGAAAGAAGGTGAAGGCGTCGCCGCCCAGGTTCTGACCAAGCGTGGCGCTGACCTTTCCCAGGTTCGCCAGAACGTGATCCAGCTACTCAGCGGATACCAGCGCGGCGAAGGTGAAGGACGCGAATCTGTCGGCGCGGGCGTTGGCGGGTCCTCCACGCACGAACGCCAGAACTCTGCGGTTCTGGAGCAGTTCGGCCGCAACCTGACCCAGGCTGCTCGCGATAACAAGCTCGACCCGGTGATTGGTCGTCGTGTCGAGATGGAGCGCGTCATGCAGGTTCTCTCGCGTCGCACCAAGAACAATCCGGTTCTGATCGGTGAACCCGGCGTTGGTAAGACCGCCGTCGTCGAGGGACTGGCGCAAGCAATCGTCCACGGTGATGTGCCCGAAACGATCAAGGACCGCCAGATCTACAGCCTGGATATGGGTTCGCTGGTCGCTGGCTCGCGCTACCGCGGCGACTTTGAAGAACGCTTGAAGAAGGTTCTCAAGGAAATCCGTACGCGCGGCGACATCATCCTCTTCATCGACGAAATTCACACCCTGGTCGGTGCGGGCGCCGCTGAAGGGTCGATCGACGCCGCCCAGATGCTCAAGCCCATGCTTGCGCGTGGCGAGCTTCAGACAATCGGCGCGACCACGAACGACGAGTACCGCAAGTACATCGAAAAGGATGCGGCGCTTGAGCGACGCTTCCAGCCCGTCAAGGTCGATGAGCCGAGCGTTGAGGAGACCGTCGAAATCCTGAAGGGCTTGCGCGATCGCTACGAGGCACATCACCGTGTCATCATCACCGATGAAGCAATCAAGGCGGCCGCTGAACTTGCGGACCGATACATCTCTGATCGCTTCCTGCCGGACAAGGCCATCGATCTGGTCGATGAGGCGGGCGCACGCCTGCGTATTCGTCGTATGACCGCTCCGCCCGAGTTGCGTGAACTTGACGAGAAGATCGCCGAAGTTCGTCGCAACAAGGAATCGGCGATCGACGATCAGGACTTCGAGAAGGCAGCCGGCCTGCGCGACGAAGAATCCAACCTAGTTGCTCAGCGTGAAGAGAAGGAAACGTCCTGGAAGGGCGGAGAATCCGACTCCATCGCAGAGGTCACAGAAGAAGAGATCGCCGAAGTCCTGGCCATGTCGACTGGCATCCCGGTCTTCAAGCTGACCCAGACTGAGACGACGAAGCTTTTGAAGATGGAAGATGAGCTGCACAAGCGTGTCATCGGTCAGGAAGAAGCTGTTCGCGTGCTGTCGCAGTCGATCCGCCGTACTCGCTCTGGACTGAAAGATCCGAACCGTCCCGGTGGCTCGTTCATCTTCGCCGGTCCGACCGGTGTCGGTAAGACCGAGCTGGCGAAGGCGCTTGCCGAATTCCTGTTCGGTGACGAAGATGCTCTGATCCAGCTGGACATGTCCGAGTTCTCTGAGAAGCACACGGCATCGCGGCTTTTCGGTGCTCCTCCTGGCTACGTCGGCTACGACGAGGGTGGCCAGCTGACCGAAAAGGTTCGCCGCAAGCCGTTCTCTGTCGTCCTCTTCGACGAGGTTGAAAAGGCTCATCCGGACATCTTCAACTCGCTACTGCAGATCCTCGAAGAAGGTCGTCTGACTGACTCTCAGGGACGCAAGGTCGACTTCAAGAACACGGTCATCATCATGACCACGAACCTTGGTACACGTGACATCAACAAGGGTGTTTTGACAGGCTTCCAGTCCGCTGACAACCTGACGCATGACTACTCGCGTATGAAGGCAAAGGTTGATGAAGAGCTCAAGCAGCACTTCCGCCCCGAGTTCTTGAACCGCGTCGATGACACGATCGTGTTCCCGCCACTGAATAAGGATCAGATCAAGCAGATCGTCGACCTGATGATCGCGAAGCTGGCCAAGCGTATGGAAGCGCAGGACATGCACCTGCAGCTCACCGACGAAGCACGCGATCTGCTGGCCGATCTTGGCTTCGACCCGGTGCTCGGTGCGCGCCCCTTGCGTCGCGCCATCCAGCGCGAGATCGAAGACGCTCTGTCTGAGCGCATCCTCTTCGGAGAGATCGTTGCCGGCCAGGTTGTCACGGTCGGTGTCGAGGGTGAAGGTCCGGACCGAAAATTCACTTTCAACGGCCAATGACTTTCAACGCTCAGCGACCTTCAACGGTCAGCAACCGGCGTTGAACGTGTAGAGCTGGCGGGCTCACCCTTGGGGGTAGGCCCGCCAGTGTTTTCGGGCACCGGCTGCACCTGGTGCGACGGTTTGGTTTGTTTTGGTGGGGTTTTGTCGCGTGAGGTGTAGGCGGTGACGCGTGTCGGAGGGTTTTGTGCTCCCGAGTGCACCTGGTGCGACGATTTTGCGTGTTCGAGCCCGGTTGTGTCGCGTCAGGTGCAGTGTGTCGCGGGGGCCTCGTCGATGGGAAGCGGAACGAGGTGTAGACACACCTCTACCCCTACTGAAACAGCGCGAAAATGTCACATATGCGACAAACTTCCTAAGCGAACTGCAAAGATGCTGAAAACAAAGGTAAAGCATTCGGTGACCTAAGTCCCTTTTTGCTATTCTTCCCACTAGCGGCCCGATGGCGGGCCACTTTTACGTGATCGACGGAAGTTGAGGACCTCAATGGTCAAGTATGTGTATGACTTCTCCGAGGGCGACAAGTCCATGAAGGACCTGCTCGGAGGTAAGGGCGCAAACCTTGCGGAAATGACGAAGCTTGGACTGCCCGTTCCCCCCGGATTCACCATCACCACCGAGGCGTGCCGCGCATACCTCAAGGATTCGATTGTTCCCGAATCCCTGGAAACCGAGGTGACTACCGCTCTTCGCCGCGTCGAAGATCAGATGGAACGCCACCTGGGTGACCCCTACAACCCGCTCCTCGTCTCGGTGCGTTCGGGCGCAAAGTTCTCGATGCCGGGCATGATGGAAACCGTCCTCAATATCGGTCTGAACGACGACTCAGTTCAGGGTCTCGCAAAGATTTCGGGCAACGAGCGCTTCGCATGGGACTCCTACCGTCGTCTGATCCAGATGTTCGGCAAGACGGTTCTTGACATTGATGGTGACCTGTTCTCCGACGCCCTGGACGATCTGAAGGCAACTCGTGGCGTCAAAGGCGACACCGAACTGACCGCTGACGACCTGAAGGGCCTCGTTGAGACCTTCAAGAAGATCGTCTGCGAGCAGAAGGGCATGGACTTCCCGCAGGATCCTCGCACCCAGATGGACATGGCCATCGAAGCCGTGTTCCGCTCCTGGAACACCGAGCGCGCACGCATCTACCGTCGTCGTGAGCGCATCCCCCACGACCTGGGCACCGCAGTCAACATCTGCACTATGGTCTTCGGTAACATGGGTGAAGGCTCCGGCACCGGCGTCTGCTTCACCCGCGACCCCTCGTCCGGCCACGCAGGCGTGTACGGCGACTACCTTGAGAACGCTCAGGGTGAGGACGTCGTTGCAGGTATCCGCAACACCCTGTCCCTCGCCGACCTCGAGAATATCGACAAGGCTTCCTACGACAAGTTGCGCGGCATCATGCGCAAGCTTGAAACCCACTACCGCGACATGTGTGATATCGAGTTCACCATCGAGCGCGGCAAGCTCTGGATGCTCCAGACCCGCGTTGGTAAGCGCACCGCTGCCGCCGCATTCCGTATCGCCACCCAGCTGACCGAAGAAAAGCTGATTACCCGCGACGAGGCCCTGACTCGCGTCACCGGCGATCAGCTGACCCAGCTGATGTTCCCACAGTTCGACTCGAAGGCTGCCAAGGAACTCATCGCACGTGGCATGGCCGCTTCACCGGGCGCAGCAGTCGGCAAGATTGCCTTCGACAACGCTCAAGCTGAGAAGTTCCACGCTGACGGCGTCAAATGCGTTCTGGTTCGTCGCGAAACCAACCCGGATGACCTGCCGGGCATGGTTGTCGCCGAAGGCGTTCTGACCGCCCGCGGTGGCAAGACCTCGCACGCTGCAGTTGTCGCGCGTGGCATGGGCAAGACCTGCGTCTGTGGCGCCGAAGCGCTCGAGATTGACGCCGAGGCCGGCACCGTCGTCATTGATGGCACCACCTACACCTCCGACGACACGATCGCGATCGACGGTCAGACCGGTGAGATCTTCATCGGCGAGGTCCCGGTTACCGACTCTCCGGTCACCACCTACCTGTCGCACGGCCTCGAAGCTGGCCTGATTGCTGCCGGCAACGACGAAGGCACCCAGGAACTGGTTAAGGCCGTTGACAAGATCCTGCAGCGCGCCGACAAGGTTCGTCGCCTGCGCGTCCGCGCCAACGCTGACACCCCGACCGACTCGCGTCGCGCGATCGAGTTCGGCGCTGAAGGCATCGGTCTCTGCCGTACCGAGCACATGTTCCTCGGCGCACGTCGCCCACTGGTTGAGCGCGCAATCCTCTCCGCACCGGGCTCGCAGGAACGCGCTGCAGCGTTCGGCGAACTCGAAAAGCTCCAGAAGCAGGACTTCCTCGAGATGCTCGAGGTCATGGATGGCAAGTCGATGACCGTCCGCCTGATTGACCCGCCGCTCCACGAGTTCATGCCGGCACTGTCCGAGCTGGAAATCAAGGTTGCTGTCGCGAAAGCGACCGGCGAAGCTGATCCGGCTGACGAGAAGATGCTGGCTGAGGTTCGTCGCTTCCACGAGCAGAACCCGATGCTCGGCCTGCGTGGCGTCCGCCTCGGCATTTACCTGCCCGGCCTGTTCGCCCTGCAGATGCGCGCACTCTGCGAGGCAGCCGCTGAACTCGTTTCCCGTGGCCTGTCCCCGAAGCCGGAAATCATGGTTCCGCTGGTCGGCTCCGTCCGCGAGCTCCAGCTGATCCGCGAAGAGGGTGAAGACATTATCGCCGAGGTCGCAGCCGAGCGTGGCGTTGACCTGTCCGGTGTTACCATCGGCGCAATGATCGAGCTTCCGCGTGCAGCAATGACCGCTGAAGATCTCGCTGAAGAAGCTGACTTCTTCTCGTTCGGCACGAACGACCTGACCCAGACTGTCTGGGGCTTCTCGCGTGACGACGTCGAAGGCGTCTTCTTCCCGCACTACATTGAGGCCGGCATCTTCGGTGTTTCGCCGTTCGAGTCCATCGATGTCCACGGTGTTGGCACCCTGGTTCGCGAGGGCGTGACGCGCGCTCGTTCGACCAAGCCGAACATCAAGCTGGGTGTATGTGGCGAGCATGGTGGCGATCCGCTGTCGATCCACTTCTTCCATGAGGTCGGCGTCGATTACGTGTCGTGTTCGCCGTTCCGCGTCCCGGTTGCTCGCCTTGAGGCTGGCCGTGCCGCGGTCCTGACCGAGGAGGCCTGAGCCGATTCCGTGGTCCGGGTCGGGCGCCCGTGGAACGGGAGTCGGCCCGGATCGCGCTCTCCCGTCGCCGATGAGCGGCGATGAGAGCCCGTCGAACCTCGAAGCCCCCGCCCTCGACCGTCATGGCCGAGAGCGGGGGCTCCGCCTTCCCCGGGAGCATGAAGCGGCCTCTGCGCGACTGGATCCGTTTTTTCGTCGAGGCGAAGGGCTCTGGAACGCGACGATTCCCGATTCGGAGGATGATGTCGGGGCTGTTCGGTGATGAACTACCCGCGGGGGAGCCGAGCGTGCACCAGTGCGTCGCGATCTTGAAGACGCCGAGCGTGACGAAGAACACGATGAGCGGAGGAGGCCGAAGAGGGCCGAGAGGGGGAGCGAACCGGCTACTGCGGTGGTCTATGGTGTGAAGGCGGCTGCGAGCACTGAGAACTCCTCGGGGTCGCCATCAGCGAGCGGGATCAGGCGGTGTCGCCCTCCGGCTGTTTCCGCTCGATTATCGCGTATGTCGAAGGCTCTCGGGCGCTTCCGGTTTCCGGAATCCCAGGATCGGAGGCCCGCGTTCCGGAGATCCGCGGTCCGGTGGTGCCCGCGGATTGACAATTTAGGTAAGGGTGTCCTTAACTATATATGTCCAACTAACTATATATGTCCAACCGCGTCAGCATATGCGCCCGTTAAAGAACAGAGGAGCGACCCATGTCGAAGAAGAATCTGGTGCTCACCGTTGCCCCAGCAGCGTTGAGCCTCCTGCTCGTCCTCGGGGTCACGACGGTCTTCTCCGCCTGCCACCGTCGAGAGGACGGCACCTGGATGCACTGTCACCAGTGTCAGAACACGGTCGCTGCGGGAGGCGTCGGCCTCGTTGCCCTCTTCGGGACCGCCGCTTTCGTGAAGAACAGGGGCGTGAGGATCCTTCTTCAGCTTCTCGCCGTCATCGCGAGTGTCGTCCTCTTCTTCGTCCCCGGCGGGATTTGCCCCATGTGCATGATGAAGAACATGCGCTGCTACACCGTATTCCAGCCCTTCACCCGAGTGATGACGGGTCTCATCGCCCTGTCCGGGGCAGGGGCGCTCGCCACCGTGGCGAAGCGCGGCGAGCGGGCCGTCGCCTGAGATGAGGGCGCGCGCCATCGCGCTTCCGCCCTCCCCCGCGAGGCGGAAACGGCGCGCGATCGTAGTCGGGGTCGCGCTGCTCGCACTCGCGCTCGCCATCTTCGGGATCCACCGCCTTCGGATGGACGTCGCCTATCGGGAGGCTCTCCGCCTCGAGGAGGTCGGCGAGCGCGAAGGGGCCTACCGCGCCTATTCACGCCTCGATGGGTACGCCGACTCGGCCGAGCGCCTTCGGGGGATGACTGAGGCGGACCCTGCCCTCCCTTATCGTTCGGCGAAGAAGGGGGATCTCATCGAGTTCGGCTCCTTCGAACAGGACGGCGATGCCGCGAACGGCCCGGAGCCGATCCGCTGGATCGTCCTCGACCGGATCGACGGGAGGCTGCTGCTGCTCAGCCACGATTCCCTCGACGCCGCCCCCTACCACCGCGTCCCCTTCGAGCCCGTCACCTGGGAGCGCTCCGACCTCCGCAGATGGATGAACTCGGACTTCCCCGCGGCGGCTTTCAACGAAAGCGAGCTCTCCCTCGTCCCGACGGTCGAGGTCCCCAACGCTCCGCAGTCCGCGACCGGCACCGCTGCGGGCCCCGCGACGAGGGATCGCGTCTTCGCGCTGAGCGAGACCGAGGCCTCGATCTACATCTCCGACGCCGTCGAGCGCGCCGCGCTCGGTTCGGCCGCCCTGTCCGCGGCCGTCGACGACGACGATCTGCCCACGGACGAGGAGGGGCGGGCCGACTGGTGGTTGCGCTCCCCGGGGACCTACGACTTCACGGCGCAGTACGTCGACCGCGAGGGCGTACGCCACGGCTCCGGCGCCGCCGCCGATGCGACCTACGGGGTCCGCCCGGCCCTGTGGCTCGATACGAGCGCGGGAGGCGCTGGGCGATGAGGCGCGACCGTCTTTCCCTGAGGAGCCTCCCGCTGAAGAGCGCGCGGGCCCGCCCGCTGCGGACAATGATCCTCGCGCTCCTCGCGCTCGCGCAGACCGCCTGCGCGCTGACGGGCCTGCTCCTCGTGCAGTCGACGAGGGCGGAGCTCTCCCTGGCTCGAGACAGACTGGGCGCGGACGTCGTCGTCTACCCCTCGGCGGGCTTCCTGCAACTCGACAAGTCCTGCATCCAGATGGTCGGCAGCCCCGTCCTCTTCCACAAGGAGCGCTCGACTCTGTCGCGTCTGAACTCCAACGAGGACATCGATCGCATCGCCTATCAGCTCTACCTGTCGGACGCGACCGGCGGGGGGGAGCCCCTCTGGATCATCGGTTTCGACCCGGCCTCCGACTTCGTCGTTGCGCCCTGGCTGCGCGAGGGCCCCGATCACGTGGTGCCGGAGGGATCCGTCGCGGTGGGTGCCGATGTGGCGGTGTCGCGCGAGGGCACGGTGACCCTCTTCGGCGAGGAATGGCCGGTCGACTCCCATCTCGAGAGGATCGGCGCCGAGCTGGACAAGGCGGTGTTCGTGCCGATCGGCTCCCTCGAGCGGGTGATCGCCGCCGCGGTCGCCGTAGGCGACGATTCCTTCGCCTCTCTCGACCCGCATGCCGACTACTCGGTCGCGCTGCTACGACTCAAGGAGCGCTCCGAGGCGGAATCGGTGACGAACTGGATCAACCTCTACGTCCGACGCGTGACGGCCGTCCATTCGGAGGAAGCGCTGGTGGGGACCGCCTCCTCGATGTCCGCGCATTCGTCCATGCTCGCCGGGGTCGCGGCCCTGACGTGGCTGATCCTGCTCGGGGCGCTCGCCGTCGCCCAATGGGCGCTGTTCAACGAGCGGCGCCGCGAGGCGAACGTGTGGCGGATCCTCGGGGCTTCGAGGGCCCTCGTCGAGCGCGTCCTCCTACGGGAGGCGCTCATGGTCCACGCCTCGGGGGCCCTGCTCGGGGCGCTCGTGGCCGCGGGGCTCGTCGCCCTCATCGGCGTCGCGCCCGTGAGGAGCGAGCTCGTCTCCCCGGGCAACCTCGCCGCGCTCGCCGCCGCGGCGGTGGCGATGAGCCTCCTCGTCGCCTGGATCGGCGCAAGGGCCGTGCTTCCGAGGCTGTTGCGAGCCGCCGACGACTCGATGCTGTTGACGACGTAGGAAGGAGACGGATCTATGCGTTCTTTGAGGGAACTGCCCCTTCGCGCTCTGCGCGCGCACCCGACTCGCGCCTTCGCGCTGTTCGTATTTGCAGCGCTCATGGCCTCGGCTGTCTTCGGGGGAACCATCCTCGTTCAGGGGATCCGCGGTGGCCTGGCGACGGTGGAGGCCCGTCTCGGGGCGGATGTGCTCGTCACCCCGAGCGACGCCGGCGGGGATTTCGACGCCCGGACCTTTCTCCTCGAGGCCGAGCCGGGCTATTTCTATATGGATGCAGGAGTCGTTGCGAGGGTCCGCGATGTCGCCGGCGTGGAGAAGGCGTCCCCCCAGATATTCCTCGCATCCGCGAGGGCGAGCTGCTGCTCGGGGAGATACCAGGTCATCGCCTTCGATCCGGAGACGGATTTCGCCATTCAACCGTGGATCGCCGACACGACGGGCGGCGTGGAGATCGGCGAGATGGACGTCCTCGTGGGAGCGAACGTCGCCGTACCGGTCGACGGCTCCTTCAAGATCTACGGTCGGACTCTCAGGGTCGTCGGCCAGTTCGATCCGACGGGCTCGACCCTCGACAACGCCGTGTACGCGAACTTCGACACGGGCAGGAGCCTTATGGCGGCCTCCTTGGAGAAGGGACTGAACAAGTATCGGGACGCCGATCCGGGGAGCGTCGTGTCCTCGGTTCTCGTCCGCGTCGCGGACGGCGAGGACGCGGAGGCGGTCGCTCAGCGGATCCGCGAGAGCGTGGACGGGGTCTCCGTTTCGACGGCGAAGAGCATGGTCTCGGGGATCTCGGCGACGCTCGTGCGGACATCGCGCGCGGTCGCGCTGCTCGTGGGCGTCGTATGGGCGGTCGGATCGGGGATGAGCGTCCTCGTGTTCACGATGATGATTCACGAAAGAGCTCGGGAGTTCGCCCTCCTCAGGGCGATGGGTGTGAGTCGCTCGCGGCTCGGACGCCTCGTCCTCGCGGAGTCTGCGGCCGTCGATCTGGCCGGCGCGCTCGCGGGCGTCGTCGTGTCGGGGGTTCTGCTCTCGGCCTTCCGGGCGCTGGTCGGTCAAATGCTCGGCATCGGGTTCCTCATGCCGGGGCCCTTGGAGTCGGGACTCATCGCTCTCGCCGCGCTCCTGGTCGCCCTGGCCTCGGCGGGAGTCGCGGGGTGGGTCTCGATTCGCCGTATCGGCGCGATGGACGTGGGGCTTGTCCTCAGGGAAGGGGAATGACGTGACTCTTGAAGCGAGAGGCGTGAGGAAGGACTTCCCGCGCGTGCGCGGCGGAGCGATGTTCTCGGCGGTCGAGCCGGTGGATCTTCGCCTGAGCCCCGGCGAGTTGCTGGTGATTCGCGGACGCTCGGGGAGCGGTAAGAGCACCCTGCTGTCGATGATGGCGGGGATCCTCGCGCCGACGGAGGGGACCGTCCTGATCGACGGCGAGGATCTGTACGCCCTCCCGGATGCTGCGGCCTCGGTGCTCCGCAACGAGCGGATCGGCGTGATCCCTCAGGGGCACACCGCGCTGCGCAGCCTGTCGGTGCTGGAGAACGTCCTCCTCCCGTCGATCATCCGGGCGCGAGTCGAGCAGGAGGGGGTCCGCGAGCGGGCGGAGGTCCTGCTGGAGGGCGTCGATCTGGCGCCCCTGGCCGACGCTCGCCCCGATGAGCTCTCGGGAGGGGAACTGCGTCGGATGGCTGTGGCGCGGGCGTTGGTGATGCGGCCGGAGACGGTCCTCGCCGACGAACCGACCGCGGGACTGGACGCGGGGAACGCCCAGACGGCGCTGAGGATACTCCGGCGTGCGGCGGACGAGGGCGCGGCGGTGCTCGTAGTGACGCACGAGGATGAGGCCGTTCATTTCGCCGATCGTGTGATGGTGATGGAAAGCGGAGTCCTGCGCCTCGGGGATGCCCTGCGCGGAGGCTCTCCCGCCTGCGAAGATCTCAATTAGATAACTCTTCGATGACTTATTTCTGAATTCGCGGAGGTTAGGCTAAGCTAATCTTGGCGACTTTGGGGTCGGCATGCTTCCCCTCGCCCTCATCAACAACGACAAGCAGAACTCTGGAGGAACACGGGTGGGCGCATCGACATCCTCGACGACGGCATTGACGAGGCGCCCCTGGATCCTCTTCGTCCCGCTCCTCCTTGCCTTTCTCATCGGGGTCCTCGCCCCGGCCGCCGCGCGAGCCGAGGGCGCCGTGTCCAGTTGGGGCGCGGTCGCCGAGGAAATGGGTGAGATTCTGGATCAGGCCGAGAAGGCCTATCTGGCGGGCGATGTCGAGGCGGGTAAGGACGGGGTGAACAC
>NZ_JASOER010000031.1:0-12639 GCF_030212665.1 Pauljensenia sp. UMB9872
GCCATATATAGACCCGATTTAGCTAACCTGAGCAGCAAGAACGTCTGAGCTCAGACACACTTTTTGCTACTTAACCCCTTCTTGATGAGGATCCGTTCAAGAAGGCCGGTGTCATTCTTGAGCGCATCATCGGCGAGTGGAATCCGGTGATTAACCGCTTCTGATTGTTCAGTGCGGTGTGGGAGAACGCTTTGGCGTTCTCCCACACGTGCATTTACGGCATCTGTTCAAGCTTGTGCCGGGTCAGAATTATGCGGTGTCAGGGGCGCCGATGGCCTCTGCATGAGCGTGTTTACGCTTGTGGTACAGGCGGTGGCTGGCTTCAATCAAAAGTCCGGCACCGATTCCTGCCACCCCGATCACAAGCCAATGTTCGTGCGTTGGCCAGCTGAGCGCTAAGAAGGTGCGAATGACGGGAATGAAGACCCCAATGAAAGCTCCGAGTGCCATGAGGAGCACGAGTCCACCACGCCAGCCTAAGAGTGGACGAGCGGTGACCGAGACTAGCCAGAGCGCGCCGACAATCAGCGAAAGCGTGGCAATGGTCCTCGCGTAGTCATCTCCAGGGCCCACGATTGCGTAGCTACCAAGCGCTGCCAGAGTCAAGGCAATTCCTGCGGGCACCGCTAAGGCAAGTGTTCGGTGCAGAAACCCAGGCACGTAGCGCCTAGCATTCGGTGCGAGAGCAAGGAAGAATGCGGGGATGCCGATCGTCAGTGCATCGATGTAGGTGAAGTGACGTGGAAGGAACGGGTATTCCCACGCCATCAGAGCACACGTCACAACGATCAACGCCGCGTAAACGGTTTTGGCAAGGAAGAGAGCGCAGACGCGTTCCATATTCGCAATAATGCGTCGCCCTTCAGCTACCACTCCTGGTAATACAGCAAACTTTGAATCAATCAAGACGATCTGCGCGACAGCCTTCGTTGCCTGGGACCCGTTGCCCATCGCGATTCCAAGGTCGGAATCTTTCAGAGCAAGGGCATCGTTCACTCCGTCGCCTGTCATTGCGACCGTGTGCTCATTAGCCTGCAGTGCCTGGACCATCGCGCGCTTCTGCTCCGGCGTCACACGCCCGAACACATCCGTTTTCTCAACGATCTGGCCGAACTCATCTGACAAAGTATCTGCGGGGAGAGTTCGCGCATCCGTGATGACCAAAGGCTTCCCGTCGGAACGGCTCAAACCCGCTTGGCGTGCCAGAGCGCCAACAGTCACCGGATTATCACCCGAAATCACTCGAACACGGACGTCTTGGCGAGCAAAATATGTCAGCGTATCGGCTACGTCTATACGCAAGTCTTCTTCCAAGACAATGATGCCCACAACGCGTCGTACGTCTGGAAGCAGGTAGTCACCGGAAGAAACGTCGAGTGCCGTTGCCTCGTCGCACTCTTGGCTATGAGCTAGGGCGACAACGCGCAAACCTTCCGACGAATACTCGTCGATGAGCTGATCAAACTCCCCGGGTTCTTGCGAAGAACGAAGAATCTCCGGAGCCCCCAAATACCAGCTGCCACTAGTAGTCCCACACGCTGACCACTTGCGAGCTGATGAGAACGGAATCGCCCAAGTCACCTGGTCTAGATCCGCGTCGGAACAATAATCGTCAATCGCCTGCGCTGTTGCATTCGCGCGATTGGCGCTCAAAGCTTTCAGAGCGAGCGTGGCCTCGTCCTCCGAAACATTCGCACCAAGGCGAAGCGTGCGCACCCGAATATGGCCTGTGGTGAGAGTGCCCGTCTTGTCGACGCAGAGACTGTCGACTCGTGCGAGAACTTCCACCGCGGGCAGTTCTTGGACAAGCACTCCCCTGCGCGCCAACGTCGCCGAACCGATCGCGAAGTTCATTGAAGTCAGCAACACGAGGCCCTGCGGAATCATTCCCACAACGCTCGCGACCGCCAGCACGATCGCTTGGTTCCAGGCCGCATCAGTGCCGGCAATGCGGGTTTGCGACCACATGGTCAGCACAATCACCGGAATGAGTAGCGCGGAAATGACACGCAGAACCTTGTTGATACTCACCTGAATATGCGAAATAGTCCGCGTGTAGATGCGAGCTCGACGAGAAAGATCTTGCGCGTACGTCTTCGCACCCACCGCGTGGGTAACCATGATCGCGCTACCAGCAACGACCGAGGTTCCCGCAAGAACCTGATCGCCCGCTTTCTTCTTGACGGGTGTTGATTCACCGGTCAGTAGCGCCTCGTCAACCTCTAGGCCTGAGGACTCTTCAACGACGCCATCTGCGCAAATCTGCGTGCCCAATTCAAGGCACATGACATCATCAAGCACAACATCCTTGGCGGGGATCTCTTGAGTTTTGCCACCACGAATAACCAACGCTGTTGGAGCATCGACGATTGCGAGCGAATCAAGAGTCCGCTTCGCCTTCAATTCCGAAACAATGCCGATAATCGCGTTGAAAACCAGCACACCTCCGAAGACAACATCCTGAGGATGCCCGAAGATGAGCACCAGCACCGCAGCACTGATCAGGATCGCGTTAAACAACGTGAAAACATTCTCGCGAATAATCGAAGCAATCGATCGCGAGGTTCTTTGGCGAACATCATTCGTATCACCGCGTGCAACACGTTCTCTCACCTCAGCGTGCGTCAGACCGGAGAGTGTTGAAGAGTGCGTCATTACGTCCTTCAGTGTGGGCGAGGATTTTAAGTCGGACGGGTACGTAAGCCCCATCTGGGCAACGTGTCAGTCAAAAGTACGAGCGGGCTTTTCCTTCTTCAGAGCGTGGGTGTCTAAAGGAGCATCCTTTAACGCCATTGAACGGCTCTTCAGCAACGATGTCACGACCGTAACCACGATGGTCACGATAATGAAGGACAAGGATGGAAGGATTCCGATTTCCGGTGCCCAGTGAATGCCTTCGCCTCCGTTAAGGAACACAAGCGTGTTCTCGTGCATCGCGTGGAAAACCAGCTTCATTCCGATGAAGGCAAGTATTGCTGCCAAGCCGTAGTGCAGGTAAACCAGTCTTTCCAGCAGGCGTTCGATCAGGAAGTAGAGCTGACGCAGACCAAGCAGAGCGAACGCGTTCGATGCGAACACCAAATAGGGTTCATGGGTCAGTCCGAAGATTGCCGGAATCGAGTCGAAGGCAAACATCAGGTCAGCGGTGCCCAGCGCAAAGACCACGAGGAGCATCGGCGTCAGATACGTGCGACCACCGTGACGGTGCAGGAACTTGTCACCAATGAAACCGTCGGTCACGGGGAAAACGCGACGCATCAGTTTGACGAAGGAATTCTCGTGGTATTCCTCGTCTTCGTGTTCATCTTCTCCGCCAATACCTTCACGTGCTTGCGAGAACGCGGTCCAGAGTAGCCAGGCGCCAAAGATAAAGAAGACCCACGTGAAGCGTTCAATCAGCGCTGCGCCAACAAGAATGAAGACGAGGCGCAGAACGAGGGCGATGATAATGCCGGACAACAGTGCCTTTTGCTGATAGTTACGAGGCACCCTGAAGGACGACATAATGATGATAAAGACGAACAGATTATCAAGTGACAGAGCCTTTTCTGTCAGGAAGCCAGCGTAGTATTCGCCGGCAAATTGGCCACCGTAGACGCCCCAAATGATGAGGCCAAAGGCAAGACCAAGAAGAACGTAGCCGATCGACCACCAGGTCGATTCTTTGAGAGTCGGAGCGTGCGGTTTACGCACGTGGCCAACGATGTCAACGGTAATGAGGGCAAGAATTGCGACGGCCAGACCAAACCAGCCGAGGGCGTGAACATGCACGGGTGGGAACCTCTCTGAGGTACGAGCAATTATAGTGAGGTCTCTTCCCACCCGATGTTCGGGCTGCTGATCCGAGCGATGCTCGTGTCCAACGCCGTGGTGACGAACCAGCACTTCGTGGGATTACTCCCCTCGCAAACCAGTCTACCTAGATCGCGCTACGATACCCCGATGAAAAGCCAGTATGTGGAGAACCTAACGAGATTACCTCCGAGCAGACACTTCAGCTCTCATTAGTTAGCTGCCCTCATTTGGCGTAGTTCCTTCTTCAGATCCTGCAACTCATCGCGTAGACGCGCAGCGACCTCGAACTGTAGGTTTTCGGCGGCTACCATCATTTGCTTCGTTAAGTCTTCGATCAATTCTTCAAGATCTGCTTGCGCTACACCCGCGAGGCTTAGTGCATCAGGCTTCGAACGAGCAGACGCTGTTTTTTCCTTACGGTATCCACCGTCGAGTAGCGTGCGCGTATCAACTTCTTCACGCACAAGCATGTCGGTGACATCAGCAATCTTCTTACGCAGTGGCTTCGGGTCGATGCCATGGACGGTGTTGTAGGCAATCTGCTTCTCACGACGACGCCCAGTTTCGTTGATCGCAGCTTCCATCGAAGGCGTGATGTTGTCGGCATACATATGCACTTCGCCCGACACGTTACGTGCTGCACGACCGATCGTCTGGATCAGCGATCGAGTCGAACGCAGGAAGCCTTCCTTGTCCGCATCGAGGATCGAAACAAGGGAAACTTCCGGCAAATCCAGACCTTCACGCAACAGGTTGATGCCGACCAGGACGTCGAAGTCGCCTTGACGCAGTTCTCTAAGTAATTCAACGCGACGCAGGGTATCGATGTCAGAGTGCAGGTACTCGACACGGACGCCACGGTGAGCGAGGTACTCGGTCAGGTCTTCCGCCATCTTCTTCGTGAGCGTCGTGACAAGAACACGCTCGTCCTTTTCGACACGCTCGCGGATCTGTTCCAGAAGATCGTCAATCTGTCCCTTCGTGGGCTTGACGATAATCTTTGGATCCACCAGTCCAGTCGGGCGAATCACCTGTTCCACTACCCCATCGCTTCGCTCAAGTTCGTAGTCACCCGGGGTCGCCGACAGGTAGACCGTCTGGCCGATGCGTTCAATGAATTCGTCCCACTTCAACGGTCTGTTATCCATTGCTGAGGGCAGTCGGAAACCATGATCGACCAGAGTACGCTTGCGCGACATATCGCCCTCGAACATGGCACCGATCTGCGGAACTGTCACATGCGATTCGTCGATGATCAGGACAAAGTCATCGGCAAAATAGTCCATCAGCGTATGGGGCGGAGTGCCGGGGCCTCGTCCATCGATATGACGCGAATAGTTTTCAATGCCCGTGCACGTCCCGATTTCTTTAAGCATTTCTAGGTCGTATGTGGTGCGCATGCGCAGACGCTGGGCTTCAAGTAGCTTGCCTTGGGATTCGAACCACGTGAGGCGTTCTGCCAGTTCTTCTTCAATCGAGGCAATGGCGCGCTTCATGCGCTCTTCGCCGGCAACGTAATGACTGGCTGGGAATAGATAGACATGATCGACTTCGTTGATAACATCACCGGTCAGGGGATGCAGGACTGCCAGCGAATCAATTTCATCCCCGAACATTTCGATGCGGATCGCCAGCTCCTCGTACACCGGGATGATTTCGATGGTGTCGCCACGAACTCGGAAAGTGCCTCGCGTGAAGGCGACATCATTGCGAACGTACTGCATATTAACGAAGGCGCGAAGAAGGGTATCGCGGTCGAGGATCATGCCACGTTCCAGCTCAACCATGCGCTCAACGTACTCTTCGGGAGTACCCAAGCCGTAGATGCACGACACGGAGGCAACGACCACCGTGTCACGACGGGTCAGCAGGTTGTTCGTCGCCGAGTGGCGCAGGCGTTCGACCTCGTCGTTGATCGACGAGTCTTTCTCGATGTATGTATCCGTCTGCGGAATATAGGCTTCCGGCTGGTAGTAGTCGTAGTACGACACGAAGTACTCGACAGCGTTATTAGGCAACAGTTCGCGGAATTCAGCGGCAAGCTGGGCGGCAAGCGTTTTATTCGGCTCGATAATGAGCGCCGGTCGCTGAATCTGCTCAATGAGCCACGCGGTCGTTGCGGTTTTACCCGTTCCCGTAGCACCGAGGAGAACAATATCCTGTTCGCCGTCATTCAGGCGCTTGACCAATTCCGCGATTGCAGTCGGCTGGTCGCCCGATGGCGTGTAGTCAGAGACAACCTCAAACGGCGCTTCTTGCCGCACAACTCGTTTGCTCACAGTCCTACCGTAGTCACTTTGCCAGACTCATGCCGATTGGGGGCCTATCGCCTGCTCGTGATGTACGAGGCCGGGATCATCTGCCGGTCGAACTGCCAGTTGTACCCGAGTTTGTCAGCCATTGGGCATGAACTGTCGCAACCAGACGTTGAAGATCCACGAGCGAGCCGGTATTTGTGATCCAAATGTGGCAGATCGCACGTCGTTCATCACTGTTCGCTTGGGATGCGATTCTTTTCCGGGCCTCGTCAATCGTCATCCCGCGAGCTTGTAAACGGCTCAGGCGCATATCAAGCGGAACATCGACCATCATCACGGCGTCAAACTGGTTGTGCATGTGTTGCTCAGTCAGCAGAGGAACATCGTAAAGAGCAATGTTCCCCGGTTGGGCGGTTGAAAGAATCTGGCGGGAACGCTCAGCAATCAAAGGATGAGTGATTGCTTCCAATGTCTTTCGGGCACTAGCATCAGTGAAGACCTGCTGGGCTAGTGCTCCTCGATTGAGAGTCCCGTCATCATTCAAGATGGCGTCACCAAACACTTCTTCGATACGACGAAGACCGACGCTTCCAGGTTCGACAACTTCACGTGCGATGGCATCTGCGTCGGCAACGACCGCGCCAAGACTCGCAAACGCAGTGGCAACAGATGACTTTCCAGAGCCAATTCCACCGCTCAAACCGACGAGCAGTGCGCGGTCTGTTGGAATGACGAAAGGACGAAGAAGGTCAGCAGACGCGCCTCCCATGTGAATCTGGGTCATGATGCATTCCTGACGGCTGTTACGATCCGAGCGACTTCATCCTGATCCGTACCACCGCCTAGAAGAGGTGCACGCATATGAACCGCGCGAACGTGTGCCACTTTGAGGAAGGCCGCAACATTGTGTGACCGCAAGCCTCCGGAAGCCACGATAGTCAGGTCGTTTCCTGCACGCGATGCAAGGTGCTTAAGGACTGGCGCTTGAGCTGTTGCGTCACGTCCGCCAGTGGTAAGCACCCTCGCAAAGCCGAGGGACATCAGTGTGTCAAGAGACTCGTCATAGTTGCGGGTTTCATCAAAAGCACGATGGAAGGTCAGTGGCGCATCACCAGCGGCGTCTTTGAGTGCTTTACATGCTTCGACATTGATCTGCCCATCATCGGTGATCGCTCCGCATACAAAACCCAGTTGCCCCGTGCTCACGTAGCTGGCGAAATGATTGACGCGATCATTCAGAATTGAGACCATCTGGTCTACTTCATCGCGTGAATGAACAAAGTCACCGCCTCGCAGGCGAAGCATTGCGTGGACACCCGTTGGGGGGGCCAGCGTCAAGCTTTGCTCAAGAAGCTGGATATCCGGCGTCAGACCTCCGACGTCAAGGCGGGCACACAGCTCAACACCGTCCACGCCCTGATCCGTTGCAATCGCAACACTAGGAAGGTCCTCAACGCACAGCTCAATATGAGTCATAGCTTCATTGTCCTATATGAGTCGGCGAGCGACTAGCGTCCGCTATTCTTCAGCGTTCGCACTAGCTGGAGATTGCAGTCATAGGAGAATGAATCGACGCGTGGTGTGAATAAACGCGTGTGCCCCACGAACACAGTTCGTGGGGCACACGTTCATCACATCAGAGCCGAGGCTCTGTGATCAGTTCAGTTTCCGTTCGTGAGCTTCTCACGCAGAGCTGCGAGAGCCTCATCGGAAGCGAGGGTACCAACGGTCTCCGGCTCGACGGAGGACGAGGAAGAGGTGGCCTCGGGAACAACCGGAGCTGCTTCGGCGTCTTCTTCCTGTGCCTTGATGACCTGAGCCTTGTGGGCCTGCCAGCGTGCCTGCGCTTCGGCATACTGTGCTTCCCAAGCCTCGCGCTGCGCCTCGTAGCCTTCCATCCATTCCTGGGTTTCCGGATCGAAGCCTTCGGGGTACTTGTAGTTGCCGTCTTCGTCGTACTCAGCGGCCATGCCGTACAGCGAGGGATCGAACTCTTCAGAGGTCGGATCGACGCCTTCGTTTGCCTGCTTGAGCGACAGGGAGATGCGACGACGTTCGAGGTCGATATCGATGACCTTCACGAATGCGTCGTCGCCAACCTTAACGACCTGGTCCGGCAGCTCGACGTGACGCTGAGCAAGCTCGGAAATGTGGACGAGACCTTCGATGCCGTCTTCGACGCGGACGAATGCGCCGAATGGAACAAGTTTCGTGACCTTGCCCGGCACGACCTGGCCGATCGCGTGGGTACGGGCAAATGCCTGCCACGGATCTTCCTGGGTTGCCTTGAGGGACAGGGAGACGCGTTCGCGATCCATGTCGACGTCGAGAACCTCGACGGTGACTTCCTGGCCAACCTCGACGACCTCTGACGGGTGATCGATGTGCTTCCAGGAGAGTTCGGAGACGTGGACGAGGCCGTCGACACCACCGAGGTCGACGAATGCGCCGAAGTTAACGATCGAGGAGACGTTACCGGTACGGACCTGGCCTTTGCCAAGAGTGTGGAGGAAGTTCGTGCGAACCTCGGACTGGGTCTGCTCGAGCCATGCGCGACGCGAGAGCACAACGTTGTTGCGGTTCTTGTCGAGCTCGATGATCTTCGCTTCGATCTCGCGACCGATGTACGGTGCGAGGTCGCGGACGCGACGCATTTCAACGAGGGATGCGGGGAGGAAGCCACGAAGGCCGATGTCGAGGATAAGACCACCCTTGACGACCTCGATGACGGTGCCGGTGACAACGCCATCTTCTTCCTTGACCTTTTCGATCTGGCCCCAGGCGCGCTCGTACTGTGCGCGCTTCTTCGACAGGAGCAGACGGCCTTCCTTGTCTTCCTTCTGGAGGACGAGGGCTTCGATCTTGTCGCCAACAGCAACAACATCGTCAGGGTTCACATCGTGCTTGATGGAGAGCTCGCGAGAGAGGATAACGCCCTCAGTCTTGTAGCCGATGTCGAGGAGGACCTCATCGTGGTCGACCTTGACGACAGTGCCCTCGACGATGTCGCCATCGTTGAAGTACTTGATGGTTGCGTCGATGGCGGCAAGCAGATCTTCGGTCGAGCCGATGTCATTAACCGCGACCTGCGGCGTATTGGTGGTCATGTAGTTGTGTCTCCGAAACGGACTGAATAGTAGGTGTACAGAAGTGGCGAATCGGCAATCGCGTACACGAGTGCCAAGACACCGCTAGCAAGTCTACCAGTTCGTTAACGCGCTCTTTTCCACTGTTTGATGAATAAAAACGTGGTTTCGGTCGCGTTTATCCGTTACGGACACACATTTGATCACGCATCCACCTAATGGGCGGCGGCCATCCAGTTCCCTCCCACTCCCACTGCGACATCCAAAGGCACCTTCAATTGGACTGGCGAGCTCATCTTGTCGCGGACAAGCTCCTCAGCCTGCTGACGTTCTTCCGGTGCTATTTCAAGGAGCAATTCGTCGTGGATTTGGAGCAGTACGCGTGACTTCATGTCAGCCTGATGCAGAGCGTCGATAACGTTGACCATCGCAATTTTCACGATATCCGCTGCACTCCCCTGAATCGGCGCATTCAAAGCAGCACGTTCGGCCATCTCGCGGCGCTGCCGGTTCGATGAGGTCAGGTCGGGCAGATAGCGCCTACGACCGAACATCGTTTCCGTGTAGCCGTTGATCCGAGCCTCGTCGACGAGCGAATTCAGATAATCGCCTACCCCCGCGAAGCGTTCGAAATAACGGTCACGCAACGCAGCTGCTTCGTGGACGGGAATATGCAGCTGTGCGGACAGACCGTACGAGGACAAGCCATACGCAAGACCATATGACGTGGCCTTGATGCGAGAGCGTTGCTCACCCGTCACGTCTTCAACGGGCGTATCGAAAACCATCGCAGCCATCGTCTTGTGCAGGTCCTCGCCGGTAGCGAAAGCTTCGATCAAGCCCTCATCTGCCGACAAATGCGCCATGATGCGCATTTCAATCTGGGAATAGTCGACGCTCATCAAAGACTCAAAGCCGGGACCAGCAACAAAACCGGAACGGATCTTCAGGCCATCTGGGCTACGAGCCGGAATATTCTGCAGATTCGGGTCCTTGGATGCCAAACGGCCAGTTGTGGTAACAACCTGTGAGAACGTCGAGTGAATGCGCCCATCGGGGTTGGTGGAAGAAATCAACGTGTCCACCATCTGCTTCAATTTGATTCGATCACGGTGCATCAGCAATGAGTCAAGGAATACGAAGCCCGGACCACCCGAATCTCGCGTCTTTTCGCGCAAGTCAGCAAGAGCCTCAGCGTTCGTCGTGTAGCCGGTCTTCGTCTTCTTTGTCTTGGGAAGATCGAGGACCTCGAAAAGAATCCTCTGCAGTTGCTTGGGACTGGAAAGATTCACATCTTCACCAATCACATCAAGAGCAGTCTTGCGGGCCACATCAACTTCGAATCCCAGTTGCCTCGACTGGGAACGCAACTCGTCACTATCAACGGCAATACCTGTCGCTTCCATCTTCGCCAAGACCCTAGATACGGGAAGCTCCATCTGTGTCAGCAGGTCCAGTTCACCGTTATCCGCTAAAAGCGCGCTCAAGGTCTTCCACACAAACGGCAGGGAGTAGCAGATACGCGCGCATCGTTGAATACGTTCTTGAATCTCACCGCTGCCGACGATCTCGAAGAGAGCGTCCGTCTTCTTTTCTTCTTCGGGCAACTCAATGTTGAAATAGCGGTTCAAGATTTCTTTGATCTCGACGCTCTTTGAATCGGGGCGTGCGAGATAGGCGGCAAGCTGAACGTCCTTCGAAGGCCACGCCATCGCCCACCCGTGTCCTGCCAAAGCGTGAGACAGAGCTTTGGCATCATGAACGACGTGCGAATCGCTGTGCTTCAGGACCTTCACTAAAGCCTGATCCTGCACCGGAGAGAGCATGGTCGGGTCAATGACAAGGACACGACTTCCTGCGCTCAACGCAAGAAGATCGATGTGTCCATGAGCAGGGATACCCTCCCCGTCAGCCCAAATCGCATCAATGTGGCCAGCTGAGCGCGCCCAGTCGGAAATGTCAGTGGCATCGGAGGCGACCGACACCGTTAAGGGTGCCGTCCAAAAAGCCTGGTCGGCTTCGTCCCTCGATTCCTCTACTGAGTCATCGCCCACACTGACCGCAAGCACCTGGTTACGCAGGCGCCCAAACTCCAACGTATCGAACAATGCAAGCAATTCAGTCTTTTGAGTAGCCGCGGGGACAAGATCCCCCAGCTCAACCCCCACGTCCAGATCCGTGAGCAGACGATTCAAACGACGATTACGCGCAACATCACCAGCATGTTCGCGCAGTGCCTCGCCACGCTTACCCTTCACCTGATCAGCATTCGCCATCAGGTTATCGAGGCCATCGAACTCGTTAATCAGCTTCGCCGCTGTCTTCGGTCCAATACCGGGAACGCCGGGCAAATTATCAGAGGTCTCACCGACAAGAGCCGCAATTTCCGGGTAACGGAACGGTGGGACACCGTACTTTTCTTCAACAGCAGCGGGCGTCATGCGCTTCAAGTTCTCGGTCGACGCACCCGGATATAGAACCGTCACATTCTCAGTCACCGTCTGGAAAGAATCCCTATCCCCCGACGCGACCAAGACATGCATCCCGGCTTTCTCACCACGGTGAGCAAGCGTCGCCAAAATATCGTCGGCTTCGTAGCCGTCCTTGCGCAGGGAACGAATACCCATCAGGTCCAAAATCTGGCTAATCAGTTCAACCTGGCCTTTAAAGGGTTCCGGCGTCGCATCACGCGTTCCCTTATACTCCGGATACTCCTCGGTGCGGAATGAATGGCGCGACACGTCAAACGCCACCGCAACATGTGTCGGCTTTTCCTCTTGGATCATCTTCACCATCATCTTGATGAAGCCGTACACCGCATTCGTATGTTGCCCCGAATGGGTCACGAAACGGTCAGCCGGAAGAGCATAGAACGCGCGAAAAGCCATCGAATGGCCGTCGATAATCAGCAAAGTGTCACTCACACATGTAACCCTAGAGGTATGCATGGACAAACCGCACGACAAACCACGCCCGATCCTTCCCACGATGGCGGATTCGTGGGCGCACATTGGCCACATTCCCTGATGGAAGCCATGCGAATGGACGTGTTAGAACATTCGCCCGAAAAAACAGTGATCTCTATGCCCGTCGAAGGAAACACCCAGTCAGCTGGGATTCTTCACGGTGGGGCAAGCGCAGCGCTCGCGGAAACAGCGGCATCATTTGCTTCCCAGATTCACGCTCGTAACGTTCACGGCGCTGATCGCGGGTTCGCGATGGGCACTGAACTGACGATTTCCCACATCTCGTCGGTTTCTACCGGTCGAGTAATCGCGACGGCAACGGCTATTCACCTAGGTGGTTCATCGACGGTCCACCTTGTTGAAATAAAAAACGAGGCCGGGAAGCTGATTTCGTCGGCGCGCGTAACGAACCGGATTATGGCGCGACGAGCTTGATCGTTCGATGCACACCACAATCGGGTTAAGTAGCAAAAAGTGTGTCTGAGCTCAGACGTTCTTGCTGCTCAGGTTAGCTAAATCGGGTCTATATATGGC
>NZ_JASOER010000032.1:0-9836 GCF_030212665.1 Pauljensenia sp. UMB9872
CCGACCGGCTACGACACCGCCATCGACTACAACCCCGCCTACCAAGACGGCTCCCTACACATCCGCAAAGGCTGGGCCGGACGATAAACCAGCCACAACACGCCGAGCCCATACACACATTTTGGCCATTAACTCCTCACGGGGGTGGCAGACCGCAGTCTGCCACCCCCGTTGACGTTCAGTTGATCGGCCTCGTCGGTTGATCGGCCTCGTCCCCACGTGACAAGGACTTTGGCTACACACCGAGCGCAAACCCGACAGCGCGTTAGTCAATCACGCGAGCCGAACGCTGGCGAAGAAGCACATAGTCGCGCTCAGTCGCACCAACGTACACCTGGCGCGGGCGACCAATCTTCGTCGACGGATCCTCGGTCATTTCAACGTACTGCGCAATCCAACCGGGCAGGCGACCAAGTGCGAACAGGGGCGTGAACATCTTGGTCGGGAATCCCATCGCCGAGTAGATCAGACCCGTGTAGAAGTCGACATTCGGGTAGAGCTTGCGCTCCTTGAAGTAATCGTCATTCAGAGCGATATCTTCAAGCTCCATCGCAATATCCAGGAGCTCGTCGCGCTTGCCGAGGCGAGACAGAACATCGTGTGCGGTTTCCTTCACCAGAGCCGCGCGCGGATCGTAGTTCTTGTACACGCGGTGCCCAAAGCCCATCAGACGTACACCTTCCGCCTTCGACTTCACCTTGTCCACATAGCTCTGAACCGACTCACCTGTGTCGCGAATCTGATTGAGCATGCGCAGAACCGCTTCATTCGCGCCACCGTGCAATGGGCCAGCAAGGGCGCCCACGCCGGCCGCAACAGATGCATACAGGTTCGCCTGCGAGGAGCCGACCAGACGAACGGTCGAGGTCGAACAGTTTTGTTCGTGATCAGCATGAAGAATCAGCAACATATCGAGTGCTCGAACAATCGCAGGATCAATGTCGTACGCCTGATAGGGCATACCGAAGGTCATGCGGATGAAGTCTTCGGTGTAGCTACGTTGCGAGTCTGGGTACAGCAGTGGCAAGCCTGCGGCGCGCTTCGCGATGTAGCTGATCATGGTCGGCACCTTCGCCAGCAGAAGAACCAGCGCGGTATCCAGCTGAGTGCGGTCGCGCGGATCAAGCGTGTCTTCGTAGTAGGTTGCCAGGCCTGCGACACCCGCTTGGAGAATCGCCATGGGGTGGCCCTTGTGCGGGAACGCCGTGAAGAAGGCCTTGAAGTCTTCGTGAAGCAAGCGGTGGCGCTGGACGGAGCGAATGAAACTTTCCAGCGTGGAGGCGTCAGGGAGTTCGCCGTAGATCAGCAGGTAGGCGACCTCTAGGAACGACGAGCGCTTTGCCAATTGTTCGATCGGGTAACCGCGGTAGCGCAGAATTCCCGCACCACCATCGATGTAGGTAATCGCAGATTGGCACGATGCTGTGTTCGTAAAACCGGGGTCGAGGCTGACTACGTTGCCGTCGGCGAGCAAGCGGGAGACGCTCAAGCCATCATTACCGACGGAGGCGCTGGTGCGCGGGAGAACGATCTTCTTTTCCCCGACGGTAAGCACGCCGTCGGGAGTAGCGTCGACCGTTTCCACTTTTGCCTTGGCCATGAGGACTCCTTAACACGTTGGGCGATGCGGAGCCATGCAAGCACACAGGTTGAAAGAATGCGCAAAAGCGCTTTCGTTCTCAACGAGTCGCTTCACTGCGACCACAATCGCCACTTAGGACGAAAGTCCGTTATTTCTGTCACTCTATACGCCGTTATTCGACCTGTAAAGCACTAGAACGTCAAACTTTCTCCGATTTATTGCAAAAGACTAGTCAACAACACGCTAAGTGTGGGTCATTATTTGAAGATAGAAAGACACCAGATCCGGGAGAGTTTCCCCCTACACAAGGAAAGTAACGCACGTTTCAAGGCGCTGCGAGGCAGCCTCGATACGCTCATCACTTGCCGTCAGAGCCACTCGCACGCGCCCCTTTGCAGCCTCCCCATAGAAATCGCCGGGGGCAACCAGAATTCCCAGTTTCGCGAACGCGTCAACCAACTCCCACGAATCCTGCGTGTGCGGATGGGCAAGCCAGAGATAGAGTCCGGCAACAGAGTTTTCATCATTCACGAGGCCGGCTTTAGCGCACGCTTCGACCAGCCTGTTACGTCGCCGTTCGTACACAGCACGCTGAGCCTCGACATGCGCCTCGTCACGAAGAGCGATTGCCATCGCATGCTGAACGGGAGCAGGAACCATCAGACCAGAGTGCTTACGAACATTGATAATCGGAACAAGCAGATCCGGATCCCCGTAGATCAAAGCACCGCGGTAACCGGCACAATTTGACTGCTTCGACAGCGAGTACAGAACCAACAAGCCACTAGGGTCATCGCCACAGACCTCGCGATCAAGAAGAGAAGGAATTCCTTCTAAAGTCCACGGATCTTCCCAGGGCAGAGCCGCATAGCATTCGTCGGACACGACAACGGCATCGTGCTCGCGCGCCCACTGACGAACGGCACGAAGTTCGTCAACTGACAGGACATGACCATCCGGGTTTCCAGGAGAATTGAGGAAAACAAGAACGGCATCCGGCCACGTATCCGGCTTCCTAGGATCAACTGGAACGGGAGTTGCTCCGCCAAGACGCGCGCCAATGTCATAGGTCGGATAAGCAACCTCTGGGACAAGCACCGTATCCCCCGGGCCAACTCCCAGCAGACGCGGAATCCAGGCAACTGCTTCCTTCGAACCGATGGTGGGAATAACACCGGACAAGCCAACGTCCACCATATTGCGACGTTGCCCCCATGCGAGGATCGCTTCGCGCACTTCCTGAGTGCCAATGACCGTCGGATAACCGTGGGCATCCGACGCTGCCGAAAGTGCGTCGCGGATAAAATCCGGAGTCGAATCGACGGGGGTTCCCACCGAAAGATCGCAGATCCCATCTGGATGCGACGAAGCAAGCGCCTTCGCGGGAGCAAGCTGATCCCACGGAAATTCAGGAAGATTTAAAGAACGAGGCAAGCGGGTCATATAGACCACGTTAGCGACTCAGTCCTGATTTTGCGGAGGAAGTCCAGCAATCATCGAATCGTCGAAGTCCTGGACACCGGTCTTCTGCGCACCACCAGGGGAACCAAGATCCTTGAAGAAGTCAACGTTTGCACGGTAGTAATCCGACCATTCCTCGGGCAGATCGTCCTCGTAGAAAATTGCCTCGGTCGGACACACCGGCTCGCACGCACCACAGTCCACGCATTCTTCGGGGTGAATGTAGAGAGTACGCGCACCTTCGTAGATGCAATCAACCGGGCATTCATCAACGCAAGCGCGATCCTTCACGTCAACACAAGGCTGTGCGATGACGTAGGTCATGGCAACTCCTCATTGGAATCGATAGGGAAGTTTCTGCCCTCTATTATCTCCCCTATGAGTCAAAGTGCCCCACTTGAAAGCGCCAATGCGCATAATCCCGCCGAAGACAAGGCCTGGTCCCCCGCTAGCGAAACCAACGCGAAAGCGCGATTTTCCAAAGACCCACGGGGCGCAATTCCTGCCAACATAACCGAAGGCGCGAATCTGCCACCACTCCCATGGCTCGCATGGATGCCCGGCGAACGCGTTGTTGTCCGCTACCGTTTAGCCGATGGACTCCATGACGCTCTTGGCACCCTCAAAACAACGTCCCGCGACTACGTCGAGATTGAAACCCGACGTGGACTGGTCCGAGTCGATGCCGAAACCATGGTCACGGGTAAAAAAGTTCCGCCCCCACCAGTCTTCGGATCGTTTCAGAAGGAAAACTGAACCAGTCTTCGGATCGTTTCAGAAGGAAAACTGACGGGGACGGAATCTATAGCTGAGCGAGTGAAGCGTGGGCGTGCCACTCACTTCGCTGCGCGACGCTCACGTGCCGCGATCTTGAAACGTTCCTGTGCATCCAAGACGACCTTGCGGACGCGAACCGCTTCAGGCGTGACCTCGACACATTCGTCGCTAGCCGCGAATTCAAGCGACTCTTCAAGAGTCAACTTGCGCGACGGAGTCAGCGATTCGTACACATCAGCGGTAGCTGAACGCGTGTTCGTCTGCTTCTTCTCACGGCAGATGTTGACGTCCATATCTTCGCCACGCGGGTTTTCACCAACAACCTGGCCTTCGTAAACCTCGGAAGAAGGCTCAACGATGAAGGAACCGCGTTCCTGCAGGTTCGTCATCGCATACGGAGTTGCCTGGCCCGCACGGTCAGCAACCAGCGAGCCGGTCAGACGCTGCTCGATGGCACCCTGCCACGGGGCGTAGCCGTCAGCGATCGACGATGCGATACCGGTACCGCGCGTTTCAGTGAGGAAGCGGGTGCGGAAGCCGATCAGACCGCGCGCCGGAACAACAAACTCCAGGCGGATCCAGCCCGAACCGTGGTTCGACATGGTTTCCATGCGACCCTTACGGGCTGCCATCAGTTGTGTAACGGAGCCGAGGTACTCTTCGGGAATGTCGATGGTCATACGTTCCATCGGCTCACTGCGAACACCGTCAATGTCCTTCGTGACAACCTGAGGCTTACCGACGGTCAGTTCGAAGCCTTCGCGACGCATCTGCTCGACCAAGATGGCAAGAGCCAGCTCCCCGCGCCCCTGAACCTCCCACGCATCGGGGCGCTCGGTCGGCAGAACCTTCAGGGACACGTTGCCCACCAGCTCGCGGTCAAGACGATCCTTGACCTGACGTGCGGTGACCTTCGCGCCCTTGACACGACCAGCCATCGGCGAAGTGTTGATACCGATCGTCATCGAGATCGCCGGATCATCAACGGTAATCAACGGCAGAGGACGAGGATCTTCAAGGTCGACCAGCGATTCGCCGATCATGATGTCTTCAATACCAGCAACAGCGACGATGTCGCCGGGGCCAGCAGTCTCAGCAGAAACGCGCTCCAGGCCTTCAGTGCGTAGCAGTTCGGTGATACGCACGGAACGAATGGTGCCGTCATGGCGGGCGAGACCCACATTCGCACCCTTGGTCAGCGTGCCATTGTGGATACGAAGCAGAGCAAGACGACCCAGGAACGGCGATGCGTCAAGGTTCGTCACATGTGCCTGAAGCGGAACGTCCTCTTCGTATTCCGGGCCGGGGATACGGTTCAGAATCGTTTCAAACAGGGGCTCGAGATCCTCGGTCGGAAGCTGACCGTCACCGGGGTTTTCCAGCGAGCACACGCCAGCCTTGGCGGACGCGTAAATAACGGGCACATCGAGCAGAGAATCAACATCGGTTTCAATACCGTCATTCAGCAGATCTTCACCCAGCGACAGTAGAAGGTCGGTCGTTTCAGAAACGACCTCTTCGATACGCGAGTCCGGGCGGTCAACCTTATTCACAACGACAACAACCGGGAGCTGTGCCTGCAGAGCCTTACGTAGAACAAAGCGAGTCTGAGGAAGCGGCCCCTCGGAAGCATCGACCATCAGGACAACACCGTCAACCATGGACAGACCACGTTCAACCTCACCACCGAAGTCAGCGTGACCGGGGGTATCAATAACGTTAATGGTGACGCCGTCTTTAAGACCGAGCTTCTGAGCGGCTGGACCACGGTAGTGGACAGCCGTGTTCTTCGCGAGGATCGTAATGCCCTTTTCGCGTTCAAGATCGCCCGAGTCCATGACGCGCTCGCCCGTCTTCTCGACGGTGTCACGGTCAGAAAAAGCGCCGGACTGCCAGAGCATCGCGTCGACCAGGGTTGTCTTACCGTGGTCAACGTGCGCCACGATTGCGACATTACGCAGGTCAGAGCGGGTTGGCATAGATGAACTCCTCAACAACAAATTGGCCAGCAACACCTGAATCAGTCAGTGCGAACATGGCCGGTGGATACGCATTCGACCCACAAAAATAGCTGAAACCAGAATATCGGCTGAACGCTGACATTCCCCTACCCATACCTGCGACGTTCACCACGTCATGTGGGACGCTCATGCACGCTCGCGAGCCGTCGTACTACCGTTAGATAGGAAGTTAGACCGCATGATGCGCCTCGTCGCCCATCATTGTCGAACACCACCCAACCACCCCGAAGCACCCACCACCGAGAGGGACACCGTGCGAATACGCCCGCTCATCGCCCGCACGTACATGAAGTTCTCGCGTTGGACTCTGTCCGCCGAACCACTGCCTGAAAAAGTTATGGTCATCGGCGCACCTCACACGTCCAACTGGGATGGCGTTTTCATGGCGCTCGCATTCTGGTCGATTAACCGCGAGTTCACGTTCCTCGTCAAAGACTCCGTGGTGAAGGTCCCTGTCTTCGGTAGGTTCGTCACGTGGATCGGCGGACGTGCGATCGATCGCAGCGGTGCACACGGCGTCGTTGGGCAGATTGTGGAGCAGTCGAACGCCGTAGATGAGTTCACCATCGTGCTCACCCCGAAGGGTACGAGGTCCCCGCGCGACTACTGGAAGTCCGGTTTCTACCGCATTGCGACGGACGCTCACCTGCCTGTTCAGCTCGGGTTTGTCGATAAGAAGACAATGACTTTCGGATGGGGTCATAACATCACCCTGACCGGCGACGTGCGCGCTGACATGGAGGCCATCCGCGAGTTCTACGCTGACAAGGTGGGCGTGAACCCCGAAATGGTGTCGGTTCCGCGCCTGCGCGCTGAGGACGAAGAGGCCTAACCCCCTGGTTTTTACTGGCAGAACGCCGGATTGTGTGGCCTCGTCCCCTATTTGGCGTTGAGAGAAGTCGCACCCGCGGGGCGCGCAAGGCACCGTCGCAGGCCTCGAGTCCGGTGGTGGCGGAACGGTCGCAGTGGCCATCATTTCGATCCTTCTGATTGCGTTCTTCTGGCTGCCGCAGGCAAACGCATGGTTCATCAGGAGCACTGAAGAAGCTGACCGGGCATCGGGCATGACCACCTAACCACACAGCTGATTTCAGAAGCAGCCGAAGAGCGTTCCCTAGTCGATGACGAGGGAACGCTCTTCGCTTACAACGAGCACCTCGGCCCCCTTGAGGGCCTCACCGAGAACGTCGTTGACCGCCCACTCAAGAGAGTCAAGGGCGTCTTCTCCCCCGCTGATGGCCTCAGCCTCGCAGTCGTTGACCCGGATGAGCGCAGCCCCGCCGATTGGCACAACACCCTCGGCATCAGAACCGTGCTCTTCAACAATGCGCGCCCACGCGGAGTCCAGCGCTTTCGGCGTTATGACACGCACCCGGACTCGGTATGCCAGGTCTTGGGTTGTGTGCCGATCAAACCAGTCATCAGACACTTTCCACATCGTCATGCTTCAAGTATCAGACCGAGCAGCAGAAACGGCAATGGGTGGGGCATTCCGCTCAACGTTGAAGCGGAGCTCAACCACGTTTCGCACGAGACGAACGTCATAGCCTCTATTAGACTTCTTTGATGTAAGCCCCGTTCGGAACTTGGTCAGAGGTTCAGACGTTGAACCTGAACTCGACGGAGTGTCGTCGATAAATAACTATTCGATGCGCAAAGTACAACGAAATACCGCTAGAAACAGACAACATATGGGGGTGCACAGAAACACATATAGGTTCTGCGGAAAACCTATAGGGTGCGTCGCTAAAAACCGCTGTGCGCGAAAAACATAAAGGGTTTACGGACCCGGTCCCAGACCCCTCAATACTCTGAGCCGGAAGAATGGAAAGTGGAAGGTTGATGTATCCCCACTATTTATTTTTTCCGTTTTTCGGAGTACATCGGGAGCTACAACTGCGGACCAGCTCTGTGTGAACTAGATGAGAAGGCGCAGCAGCGAATCATCGACGCTGGACAGTTGGTGCTGCGGGCACGCGAGCGGCACCCCCAGCGGTCACTCGCGGAGCACTACAACCCGTTATCGATGGACCCAATTCTGCTCAAGGCCCACAACAACTTGGACCGGGAAGTCGATAAGGCTTTCGATGTGGCACGCAAACTCACCAACGAGCGCCAGCGCCAGGAGCTACTGTTCGCCAGCTACGGGGAGTTGGCGAGGGGCTATGTCTCCTCGCTTTCATCAAAATCGAAACCACCAGCAGGGTCGTTCCCCGTGCGGGTGATTTTGATCGGTCCCGCTGCTGGGTGTAGAACCCTGTCGCTGGCAACGCCGGGAACTATGACTGTGCCCGACGAGAACACGTCACTGCCATAACGCGGCTCACGGTAGACGAACATGGGTCGTTCACTACTACTGGTGGATTTCGGTTTTGGTGGTGGGGGGATTACCGCCGCCGGCCTCGATTTTTCCGTTGAGGAGGGCGTTGACTACTTCCCGATTGTGAAATGGGCCGATGGCGCGGTGAAGAGGAACCAGTCACCTGGAAGAGATCGATCCAGTCGCTGGTGTGCAATCTGGGAGGTAGGGTTGCGGGGTCGATTCCTCGCGAGCGCAACCATGATTGTGTCTCTGAACGTGATGAAAACAACCCTGCCCTTCGGAGAATTTCCCCTATCCCGCGTCCCCGGGCGGTGAAAACGGTGTGCACCATCGCCTGAAAGGCTTTGCGTTGCTCTATCGGGATCTTCGGGTCACCCACCCGGCGGATCACTAAGATCCCCCCGTCAACGTTTGGCTGTGGCCGGAAAGCAGACCTTGGTACTCGGGAACCAAGGTGAAACGTGAACCATGGGGACCACTGAGCTGTCATCATCGTGCTTGCACCTACCCCGGCCCGGCGGCGAGCGACTTCCCACTGCATGAGGAGTACAGCGGCAGTCCATGCCGGCGCATGCAACAACTTTCGAAGAATGGCAGTGGTGAGGTGAAAGGGAATGTTTCCCACAATGACGCAGGGAGTGGCGGGTAACGGGAAGTTGAGGAAATCATCATGGACCACTTCGACCGACGCCGAGGCGGTCTTTTTTGTGAGTTTGGCAGCTAGTTTTGCGTCTACCTCAACTGCCGTTATTGCCCTCCCCAAGTGGGATATCGGGTGAGTGAGGGCACCGCTTCCTGGCCCGATCTCAATGATGGGGCCGGAGGTTTGTTTTACAAGATCGACGATGGAGTTGATGATCTTGTGGTCTGTGAGAAAATTTTGGCCATGTTCGTGACGGCCGTATCCGTATGTAGACATCAGGTGTGCTCCGTGGAGTTGAAACGGAGCCGGGCATGGCAAATGGCCGCCCGGCTAAAGGACCGGAGCGGTTTCTAACCTGCGGGAGGGAGAAAACCGCCTTAGCGGCTGGTGAGCGGCCGCATGAAAACGGAACCTGAAATCAACATGGGCCTATCGTATCCAATTAATTTCGCAGGGTCCAATACGGTGAGAAAGAAGACAACCGCACCGCAACAGTGCAAGACCTCTCTGGATTGGAATTTAATTGAACATGGGTTTGGGGTACGACGCGCCCTACTCGGAGTGGCACGGACACTACGGCTGCGCGCCCACACACAACAGTAAAGAGCTCGGCAATGCACAGACACGTAACGAGAGCGCCACAAATGTATGTACGTTTAAGTTACAGCATCGACACTGACGCTCCACATGGAGGGACGGCCGCAGCCCTGCAGCAAGCACACGGCAGGGTGTCTGCTTCGGGCGACGTGAAATTACGCAGAAAAATACGAAACACATCACCGCAGGTCACGGTAGGTATTTGCGGGTCATTTCGTAATCTCGTAAACGAAAAGAACAAAACTACGAAACACAAAAACATACGTTGAGCAGCGTAAATGGTTTTCGTTTCGTAATTTTTCCACTTTTTGAAGAAAATCTAAATAAGAAGAGACACCTTGATTGCGATTGTGTCCCGTGTCACATAGCTGCAACCCCTGCAGCGTGCCCTCAACGAGGACGCTCTGTGTCGTAGACATGTGCCTGCAATGC
>NZ_JASOER010000033.1:0-4833 GCF_030212665.1 Pauljensenia sp. UMB9872
GGGTGTGTGGGTGTTGTTTGTGAACTCGATAGTGTGTTTGTTTTTATGCCTGTTTTTTGTTTTTGAGTTTGTTTTTTGTTGGGATTGGCTGGCCGCGTTTTGGTGTGGTTGGTTTTTCTGAATTGTTTTTGTTCGGAGAGTTTGATCCTGGCTCAGGACGAACGCTGGCGGCGTGCTTAACACATGCAAGTCGAACGATGATGCTCCAGCTTGCTGGGGTGGATTAGTGGCGAACGGGTGAGTAACACGTGAGTAACCTGCCCTCTTCTTTGGGATAACGGTCGGAAACGGCTGCTAATACTGGATATTCACTCATTGGCGCATGTTGGTGGGTGGAAAGGTTTTTTCTGGTGGGGGATGGGCTCGCGGCCTATCAGCTTGTTGGTGGGGTGATGGCCTACCAAGGCTTTGACGGGTAACCGGCCTGAGAGGGTGACCGGTCACATTGGGACTGAGATACGGCCCAGACTCCTACGGGAGGCAGCAGTGGGGAATTTTGCACAATGGGCGCAAGCCTGATGCAGCGACGCCGCGTGAGGGATGAAGGCCTTCGGGTTGTAAACCTTTTTCGCTCATGGTCAAGCCGCACTATTGGGTGTGGTGAGGGTAGTGGGTAAAGAAGCGCCGGCTAACTACGTGCCAGCAGCCGCGGTAATACGTAGGGCGCGAGCGTTGTCCGGAATTATTGGGCGTAAAGGGCTTGTAGGCGGTTGGCCGCGTCTGCCGTGAAATCCTCTGGCTTAACTGGGGGCGTGCGGTGGGTACGGGTTGACTTGAGTGCGGTAGGGGAGACTGGAATTCCTGGTGTAGCGGTGGAATGCGCAGATATCAGGAGGAACACCGGTGGCGAAGGCGGGTCTCTGGGCCGTTACTGACGCTGAGGAGCGAAAGCGTGGGGAGCGAACAGGATTAGATACCCTGGTAGTCCACGCTGTAAACGTTGGGCACTAGGTGTGGGGGCCACCCGTGGTTTCTGCGCCGTAGCTAACGCTTTAAGTGCCCCGCCTGGGGAGTACGGTCGCAAGGCTAAAACTCAAAGGAATTGACGGGGGCCCGCACAAGCGGCGGAGCATGCGGATTAATTCGATGCAACGCGAAGAACCTTACCAAGGCTTGACATGCACCCAGAGCCTCCAGAGATGGGGGTGCATTTGGTTGGGGGTGTGCAGGTGGTGCATGGTTGTCGTCAGCTCGTGTCGTGAGATGTTGGGTTAAGTCCCGCAACGAGCGCAACCCTTGCCCTATGTTGCCAGCACGTTGTGGTGGGGACTCGTGGGGGACTGCCGGGGTTAACTCGGAGGAAGGTGGGGATGACGTCAAATCATCATGCCCCTTATGTCTTGGGCTTCACGCATGCTACAATGGTTGGTACAGAGTGTTGCGATATCGTAAGGTGGAGCGAATCACTTAAAGCCAGTCTCAGTTCGGATTGGGGTCTGCAACTCGACCCCATGAAGGTGGAGTCGCTAGTAATCGCAGATCAGCAACGCTGCGGTGAATACGTTCTCGGGCCTTGTACACACCGCCCGTCACGTCACGAAAGTTGGTAACACCCGAAGCTCATGGCCTAACCGTTTTGGGGGGAGTGGTCGAAGGTGGGATTGGCGATTGGGACGAAGTCGTAACAAGGTAGCCGTACCGGAAGGTGCGGCTGGATCACCTCCTTTCTAGGGAGCCCGTTTTTTGGGGATGCGCATCAAGGACACGCGTGTGTGTTTGGTGTGTGTTTCTTGTGCTCGCATTAGTTCACTGCCCTTTGTGTGGGTGGTGGGTGTGGGTGCGTGGGTGTTTTTTAGTGGAAAACAGGGATGCAAGCTCCGTGGAAGCAAACACGCTGTCGGGTTCACGTTCAACACCGTTTGAGCGTTTGGCTCGCATGCTACCGGCCCTTTTTTTGGTGCGTCCTTTTGTGGGGTGTTGGGGGTTGGTGGTGTGTGTGGTGGGTTGTTTGTGATTTGTATAGTGGTTGTGAGCATCTTTTGTTTTCTTGTTGTGTGGTTTTGTTTAGTTTTGTTGGGCATTCGGTGGATGCCTTGGCATCAAGAGCTGATGAAGGACGTTGCGGCCTGCGATATGCCTCGGGGAGTTGGCGAGCGAGCTTTGATCCGAGGGTGTCCGAATGGGGGAACCTAACCAGGGTTGTGCTTGGTTACCATCATCTGAACGTGTATAGGGTGGTGGGGGGAACGCGGGGAAGTGAAACATCTTAGTACCCGTAGGAAAAGATATTCCGTCAGTAGTGGCGAGCGAAAGCGGAGGAGGCTAAACCGTGTGCGTGTGATACTCGGCGGGGGTTGCGTGTGCGGTGTTGTGGGGCTTGTTCGTCTCTTCTCTGCCGGGGAGGGGCTTGCGTGTGTGATGGTAGTTGAACCGTGTGGGATAGCGGACCGGAGTGCGTGATAGTCGTGTAGATGGACTGTTGCATGCGTAGGTGGGATAGGTGCCCGAGTAGTGCGGGACTCGTGAAATCTCGTGTGAATCTGCCAGGACCACCTGGTAAGCCTAAATACTTCTTGATGACCGATAGTGCAGAGTACCGTGAGGGAATGGTGAAAAGTACCCCGGGAGGGGAGTGAAATAGTACCTGAAACCGTGTGCCTTTAAGCCGTCAGAGCCTTGTGGGGTGATGGCGTGCCTTTTGAAGAATGAGCCTGCGAGTCAGTGATACGTGGCGTGCTTAACCCGTGTGGGGTATGCGTAGCGAAAGCGAGTCTGAAATATGGCGTTTGTCGCGTGTTCTGGACCCGAAGCGGGGTGATCTACCCATGGCCAGGTTGAAGCAGAGGTAAGACTGTGTGGAGGACCGAACCCACCAGGGTTGAAAACCTGGGGGATGAGCTGTGGGTAGGGGTGAAAGGCCAATCAAACTCCGTGATAGCTGGTTCTCCCCGAAATGCATTTAGGTGCAGCGTTGTGTGTTGCCTGGTGGAGGTAGAGCTACTGGATGGCCGATGGGCCCTATGGGTTACTGACGTCAGCCAAACTCCGAATGCCATTAGGTTGAGCATGGCAGTGAGACTGCGGGGGATAAGCTTCGTAGTCGAGAGGGAAACAGCCCAGATCATCAGCTAAGGCCCCTAAGTGTGCGCTAAGTGGGAAAGGATGTGAGATCGCGGTGACAACCAGGAGGTTGGCTTAGAAGCAGCCATCCTTGAAAGAGTGCGTAATAGCTCACTGGTCAAGTGGTTTCGCGCCGACAATGTAGCGGGGCTTAAGCGTACCGCCGAAGCTGTGGCACTCACACATAAAAGCCTGGGATCTTCAGGGTCCTGTGGTTGTGTGGGTGGGTAGGGGAGCGTCCTGCGTGCGGTGAAGCCTGCTGGGAACGGTTGGTGGAGCGTGTGGGAGTGAGAATGCAGGCATGAGTAACGAATGGCGGGTGAGAATCCCGTCCGCCGATTGACTAAGGGTTCCAGGGCTAGGTTTATCCGCCCTGGGTTAGTCGGGTCCTAAGGCGAGGCCGACAGGCGTAGTCGATGGACAACCAGTTGATATTCTGGTACCGCGTTGTGACCGCCAAATACTGAAGCTTTTATGCTAACCACCCGCACCCAAACTGTTCATTCCTTCGGGTTTGAACAGGCTAGGGTGTTGTGGGATCCTGATTGTTGTAGGTAAGCGTGTTAACAGGGGTGACACAGGAAGGTAGCTGCCGCGCACCGATGGTTGTGTGTGTCTAAGGTTGTGGCCCGTCTGCCAGGTAAATCCGGCAGACACGTAGGGTGAGGACTGATGGGGGTGCCCTTTGGGGGTGTCTGGTGGTGATCCTAAGCTGTCAAGAAAAGCCTCGACGTCAGGGCATAACGCGCCCGTACCCTAAACCGACTCAGGTGGTCAGGTAGAGTATACCGAGGCGTTCGAGTGAATCATGGTTAAGGAACTCGGCAAAATTCCTCCGTAACTTCGGGATAAGGAGGACCCCGTGACGTTCCCCCAATTCTGGGTGCGTGCGTTGTGGGGTCGCAGAGAATAGGGAGAAGCGACTGTTTATCAAAAACACAGGTGCGTGCGAAGTCGTAAGACGATGTATACGCACTGACGCCTGCCCGGTGCTGGAAGGTTAAGAGGAAGGCTCAACCACCTTTGGTGGTGAAGGCTTGAATTTAAGCCCCAGTAAACGGCGGTGGTAACTATAACCATCCTAAGGTAGCGAAATTCCTTGTCGGGTAAGTTCCGACCTGCACGAATGGCGTAACGACTTCTCCGCTGTCTCGACCATGAACTCGGTGAAATTGCACTACGAGTAAAGATGCTCGTTACGCGCAGAAGGACGGAAAGACCCCGGGACCTTTACTATAGCTTGGTATTGGTGTTCGCTTGGACTTGTGTAGGATAGGTGGGAGACTGTGAAGCAGCCGCGCCAGCGGTTGTGGAGTCGTCGTTGAAATACCATTCTGGTTCACGCGGTCATCTAACCTCGGCCCGTAATCCGGGTTGGGGACAGTGCCTGGTGGGTAGTTTAACTGGGGCGGTTGCCTCCCAAAAAGTAACGGAGGCGCTCAAAGGTTCCCTCAGCCTGGTTGGTAATCAGGTGGCGAGTGCAAGTGTACAAGGGAGCTTGACTGTGAGACCGACGGGTCGAGCAGGTGCGAAAGCAGGAACTAGTGATCCGGCCATGGCACGTGGGTGCGTGGTCGCTCAACGGATAAAAGGTACCCCGGGGATAACAGGCTGATCTTGCCCAAGAGTCCATATCGACGGCATGGTTTGGCACCTCGATGTCGGCTCGTCGCATCCTGGGGCTGGAGTTGGTCCCAAGGGTTGGGCTGTTCGCCCATTAAAGCGGTACGCGAGCTGGGTTCAGAACGTCGTGAGACAGTTCGGTCCCTATCC